>JBCDGX010000114.1:0-11492 GCA_038750805.1 Myxococcota bacterium | reverse complement strand
GATCTACTGCGGGGCCCCGGTTTGCTCGGACTTCGACGACGGTGCGGCGCCGCCGGAGCTCTGGTTCGAGCGCCGGCGGCCCTTCTATCGGGGGCGGACGACGCGCTGGGATCCCGGCGCCGCGCCCCCCTTCGACTTCTACCCGGCCGATGCGCCGCAGCCGGACGCCGCGCCGGAGGCGCCGATCGTGGTGGGCGCCTGCGCCATCGAAGGCTGCGTGAACGACTTCATGGCCGCCGACCGCGGCTGGTGCGACGAAGCCGGCGTCCACTTCTGCGAGAGCATCTAGCCTGGTGTCCTGAGTCCGCCGCTCAGGGGCAGAGGGGCGTGTCCCCGGGCCCGCCGAGATCCAGCGAGCGCAGCGTCCGCGTCGCGGCGCCGCTCCGGCCTCCGAGCACGTGGAGGCGACGGGCCACGAAGACCGCGGCGTGCTCGTCGACGGCCTCCGGAAGCGGCGGCAGCGCCTCCCAGGCGCCGAGCTCACCCGCGAGGTCGATGGACGCGCGCCAGACCGTCGGGGTCGCCTCGCCGGCGTCGTCGCGCCCGGCGACGGCGAAGAGCCAACGACCGCTCGCATCGAGGGCCGCGGCCACGTCGGCACGGGCCGCGGGCAACGCGGCCACCTCGGCCCAGCTGGACGCCCCGTCGGCCTCGACCCGTCCCTGACGCACGGTGTCGAGCAAGGTCGCCCCGTCGAAGCCTCCGAGCAGGTAGAGGGTCTCGCCCAAGCTGGCGCCGCCCGCGTCGGTCACGGCCGCCGGAAGCCCGCTCGCCTCGAGCTGCACCGGCGGGAGAAGACCGCCGCTCGCGCCGTCGAAGCCCACCCGCGGGATCTGCGGCACGGGCTCCGGCGCGAGACCACCGAGCACGAAGAGCCGGCCCCGGGCCACGAGGGCGGCGGCGCTGCGGGTGGCCTCGACGAGGTTCAGCTCGTCGAGGAAGAGCACCGGCGGGCTCGCCACCGAGCCCGGCCCCGCGAGGTCGAAGGCGCGGATCCACGGGCCCTCGGATCCGGCGCCGCCCACCACCCAGACGCGGTCGACGGGGCTCGGGGCCCCGTAGGCGCCCGAGGCCAGGCGCGTGCCGGCGGAGGTGAACGCCGTCTCGGACGCGGAGAGGTCGACCGTGAGCTCCGTGAAGGCGCCGAGCGCGCCGCCGGTCTCGACGCTCGCGGTCATGAGCTGGCTCGAACCGAGCGCCAGCACCGTCGAGCCCACGGCCAGCGCGCCCGTGTCGCTGACCGGCTGCGGCAAGGCCCCGGCGCGCGTCACCCAGAACTCCGTGCACGCCGCGATCACGCGCGAGCGGATCTCCGCGTCCTCGCAGCCGGCGCGGGAGGCCCGCACCACGACCTCGTAGCGGCCCACCTCGGGCGCGACGAGCGTGGCCGGCAGCGCCGGATCCTCCTGGCGGTCCGCCAGGAGGCTCGTCTCGACCTCGAGGAGCTCTACCACCGTCGTCTCGGCGTCGGGCTCGGGCGTCCAGGTGACCTCGAAGGCCTCCCCGAGCACGCTATCCGGCGGGTCGTCGGCGAAGGCGAGGGTCTCACCCCAGCCCGCGGGGCAGGTCGGCATGTCGCCCAGGTCGACGCCCAGCTCGGAGCCCCCGCCGTCGCCCCCGTCGACGCCGAGGTCCATCGGCGTGAGGCCGATGCAGCCGAGCTCCGGGTCGCAGATGAGCGAGGCGCAGCGCTCGTGGAGCGGAACGGCGAGGCACACGCCCGAGTCCGTGCACTCGAGCTCGGCGCACTCGCTCACCATCACGTCCTCGCAATCGCGCACGTTCTCGCACGAGGGATCGGGACAATCCTCGGGATTGTCCTCGGTGCAATCCTCGGGCACGCATCGTCCGCCGAGGCAGGCGGTCTCGCGCGCGCTCCCGGTGGCGCCGGGGCACTCGACGTTGCGGCAGTCCCGGGTGAGCAGCAGCTCCACGGCGCGCACGCGCCCTCGGGGGACCTCGAAGCGGACGGGCCGCTGGACCACGGCCCCGTCGTCCCCGCCGGCGAGACGCACCACCGCGCGGTAGTCCCCCGGGGGAATGCCGCGGAGCTCCGCGAGGCGCACGCCGAGGCCCCAGTCCACCGAGTCGACGGCGTCGCGACGGCGCGTGGCCAAGGAGGCCCCGTCGAGGCTCATCACCTGCACCTCGGCAAAGGCGAACTCGACGCGCGGGCTCATGTCCGTGCGCACCTGAATGACGAGGAAGGTCCCCCCATCGTCGCGGCAGGCCAGGACGAGGAGGAGGCCCGCCAGCAGGCGCTTCATTCGCCGTCCCCGCCGCCGCGCGCGTTGTCGAAATGCTCGAGGCCGAGGAGCAGGCCCTCGCGCTCCCCGGCGGCCGGGGCCGCGGGCGCCATCGCGGCGCTAGGCCGCGTGCGAGGCTGACGACGCGGCCGGCGGGCTACGGGCTCGAGGGTCACGCTCGCCGCACCCTCCCCCGCCTCGAGCTCGAAGCTCTGGGGCGCGTGGCCGCCGAGCTCGAGGGTCACGGCCGAGCCGACCGCCACCTCGAGGGGCGTCGTCCCGAGCTCGTCGCCATCGACGAGGACCCGTGCCCCGGGGGGTTCGCTCGTCAGCAGGCGCGTCGGCACCCTCACGTCGGGAACGAGCCCCTCGGGCGCGATGCCCTCCGCGACCTCCGGCGGCGTGTCCTCGGCGCCGGTTGGGGCCCCGACCTCCACCGGCGTGGCCGCCTCGACGGGCGCGGAATCGTCCCCCGCGCCGGGAAGCCACGCGGCGAGACCGATGCCCAGCAGCGCGCCGAGGCCGACGGTCACGGGCACGGCGCGGCGCGGCGGCGGGGGCTGGGAGGAGAGCGGCGCGGGGATCGGCCCCGTGCTCACCGCGCGGGGCGGGAGCGTCGCGGCTGGGTCGGGCTCGGTCCACGCGCGCTTCCACGCGGCGAGGAGCGCCTCGGTGTCGTCGAAGCGGTCCTCGCGGTCCTTCTCGAGGCAGCGAAGAATCACGGCCTCGACGGCGGGCGGGAGCGAGCGGCGATGCGCGCGGGGCGGAACCGGCGGCTCCGTCGCGTGCTTCACGATGATGTCGTAGACGAGCTCGGCCTCGAAGGGCGCCCGGCCCGTGACCATCTCGTAGAGGAGCACGCCCAGCGAGTAGATGTCCGCGCGCCCGTCGACGTCCCGCGTCGAGCGCGTCTGCTCCGGCGCCATGTAGAGCGGCGTCCCGAAGACCTGACCCGTCTTCGTGATCCGGAGCTCGGTCTGGCGCTGGAGCCCCATGGCGATGCCGAAATCGAGCACCTTCACCATGCGCCCGCCGTCCTGATCGCCGACGAGGAAGACGTTCTCCGGCTTGAGGTCGCGGTGCACGACGCCCGCGGCGTGCGCCGCCGCGAGCGCGCCCAGCAGCTGGTCGCCGATGCGCCGGGACTCGTCGTCGGGCAGCCAGGGCGCTTCCGGGAGCTGCTCGGCGCGCCGCGCGAGGTGGTCCGCGAGGTTGATGCCCTCGAGGAGCTCCATCACGAGGTAGAGCGAGTCCTCGTCGAGGCGCCCGAGGTGGACGACGTCGACGATGTGCGGGTGGCGGATCGCGCTCGTCAGCCGCGCCTCGTTCACCAGCCGGTGGAGCACGCGGTCGTCGACGTCCCGGCGGACGACCTTCACCGCGAAGCGACGCCCGAGGTCGACGTGATAGGTGTCGTACACGACACCCATGCCGCCCTGGGCGAGCGTGCGCCGAACGCGGTAGGGCCCGATGCGTGCCCCTGGGGACAAACTGGGGAGAGCATCCCGGCTCGGACGCGGGGTCTCACGCTCCGAGGAGACGACGTCCTGCTCGGATGAGATGACGTCCTGCTCCGTCGTATGCTCTGCGCCGGCCGGCATCGTCGCGTCTCTTACCTCTCCGGGGCCCCCGCTGCACCCGGACGATCCGAATGATTTATAGCAATTTGCACCATCGAAGGAACGAAACGGCAATGGGCAAGTACCCCCGTATGGTGCTCGTGCTCACGATCACCCTGGCCGCGACTCCGGTTCATGGGCAGGCGGGGGGTGCCCCGAGCGACACGGGAGCGGCGGCCGAGGCCGAAGCCCGCGAGGCCTACCGGCTCGGTACGGAGGCCGCCGCGGAGGAGCGCTGGGCCGACTCCGAGCGCCACTTCCGGACCGCCTACGCCCTCTCCGGGGTGACCCCGGCGCTCTTCAACCAGGCGGTGGCGCTCCGGGCCCTCGGCCGCCATCGCGAGGCGCGCGACGCCTTCGGCGAGGTGCTTCGGGACGAGGAGCTCACCCCCGCCCTCCGCTCCCGCGCGGCGAGCCTCCGCGCCGAGTCGGCGAGGCGCGTCGCGACGCTGGTCCTGAGCGGGCTGACGGAGGCGCCCCATCGGGTCCGCCTCGATGGACAGACCGTCGAGGACACCGGCGCGCGACCGCTCCGCCTGGACGCGGACGAAGGGGCGCGCACGCTCACCGTCGAGCGCGAGGGCTACCTGGTCTTTCGCTGGAGCGGGGACCTCGCGCCGGGCGAGACGCGACCGCTGACCATCAGCCTCGACCCGGTGCCCGGACCCGAGGTGCAGGTCGTCGAGATCGAGGTGCCGGGCGAGGCGCCGCGAAGAGTGGCGCGAAGCCCTTGGCTCTGGACCATCGTCGGGCTCGTGCTCATCGGCGCTGGCATCGGCGTCGGCATCTACCTCGACCGCGACGCGCAGCTCGACTGCCCCGCAGAGCGTTGCCTCCCGCTCTGATCGCCACGCGCCGGCGGGCCGCCCTCGCCGCGCTCCTCGTCCTGGCGCTGGCCGCCGGTGCGCTCGCCGAGGCGGCGCCGTGGCGTCGGCGACGGCGCCCGGACATCCGCCCGAGCCGGCGTTCGCTCGCGCTCGTGGAGCCCGGCGATTGGCCGGCGGAGCCCCCCACGCCCGCGTCCCTCGACCCGGAGCGCTTCGCGGAGGCGTTGAAGAGGCTCTGCGGCTGGATGCCCCCCGGGCGGGCGACCCGCTACGGCGCCTGGATGCGGGAGTACGGCGCCGAGATGGGCGTCGACCCTTTCCTGCTCGGAGCGCTGAGTCATCGCATGGGGCGCTGTCGGCCGGACGCCGACGAGCTCTCGGGCCTCGGCCTCACGCTGATCAGCCGGCGCCAGCACGGCGACCATCTGCGGCGCGGCGTCTATCGCTACTGGGTCCGCCAGGGGGATGGCTGGGACGAACGCACGCTTCCGGCGGGTCGTTTCCCCTTCAGCGACCACCAGCTTCGGCGCGCGCAGGCGAACCTCTACTTCGCGGCGGTGATCCTCCGCGTGCTGAAGGAGCAGGAGGGGAGCCTCCGCGGCCTCTACGAGCACCACCCGCACCGGCACTACGTAAGCCACTGGGTGTGGGGGGATTGGGTGAAGAGCGACCGCTCCGAGGACCGCATCCTCACGGACCGGCGGCGCATGCTCGAGTACTACGGAGCGCACACGCCCATGGCGCCCCGGGGCGTGCGCGGGCTCGCGATGAGCGCTCCCCTCGACGGCGCCCCGCGCGTGGTCTCGAGCTGGATCGGCGCCGCCCGGGACGAGGGCGCACGGCGCCATCGCGGCGTGGACGTCGAGTCCGTGCTCGGCGAGCCCGTGCTCGCGGTGGCCGCCGGAAGGGTGAACTTCGCGGGCGTCGACCTGCCGGGTCATCGAAGCCACGCGGCGCTCTCGCGCCGGGAGATCGAGGCCGTCCCGCGCGACGAGCTCGGGGCCGGCGGGCGCTACGTCTGCGTCCTTCACCACCCCGAGGAGGGCGCGGACGCGCCGGCGTGGACGCGGAGCTGCTACATGCACCTTGAGGACGTCGAGGTGCGCCACGGGCAGCGCGTCGCGCGCGGCGAGCGCCTCGGGACGGTCGGTCGCACGGGCATGCGCCGGAGCGCGCCGCACCTCCACCTCGAGCTCCATGGGCCGGACGGCCTGCTCGACGCGAGCGCGCTGCTCTCGGGCTTCCTGATCGGCCGCAACCCGGACTGAAGCTCAGGGGCGGATGCGGGCGGCGGGACGGAGCTCGCGGCGCGGCCGGTAGCAGTGCCAAAAGTCCACGTCGTAGCCGGCGGCGAGCGCGTGCACCCGGTCCTTCACGACGTACCCCTCGGGCGCTCGGAGCGTGAGCGAGCCCTCCGACGCCGGCGTGAACGCCACGACGTCGAAGGACTGCGGCCGAAAGACCTCGAGGACGCGCCCGACGAGCCCGGCGAGCTCGCCCTCGCCGCGGAAATCACGGTTGGTCTCGAAGCTCCCGTAGCTCCCGACGGCCTCCGGCGTGACGTGGATGGTGTAGTAGTCCGCGCCCGCGAGGCCATTCATCGAGTACCCGGCCGGCGTGAAGGGATGCTCGTCGATGGCGAAGCCGGGGAGGATGCGGGTGATGCCGCGGGCCTCGGCCAGCGTGCCCTGCGCGGGACGCTCGCAGCCGACGAAGCGCGAGGCCGCGTCCTCGGGCAGGCCGTGCATCAGGATCTCGAGCGTCGTGTCGCCCTCGTCGGGCACGTGCGGCCGCGTCGTGTGGAAGAGGTGCACGTGGTGGTCGTGCTCCTCGCCGAAGCGGAGCGCCTCCCCGGGCAGGAGCGCGGCGAGGCGGCGCGCGTCCTCGTAGAAGCTCGTCGGCTGACGGCTCGGGAAGTGCTCGTTCTTCCGCTCGTAGGTGCACACGGCCACGTTCTCGAGGCCGACGCGCGCCACGAGCAGGTGAACCGCGTCGACGAGGCGGGTCCGCCCGCAGGTGATCATCGTGACGAAGCCGTCGTAGACGAAGAGGCTCGACTCGCTGAGGAGGTAGGCGTCGCATGCCTCGCCCCGCAGGACGCTCAGCACCTGGGCGCCGGCGGCGGCGACGAGCTGGCGCCAGAAGGCCTCCTCGATCCCGCGGAGCGACGGGAACTCGTCGCACACCGCGAGCTCGAGCTTTTTCTCGGGGCCCTCGAAGAACGTCGGCGCGTGGGGCGAATCCATGGGCGGCCCACCATGGTCCGCGCGAGGGCGTCGGTCGAGGGTCGTCGGGGCGTCGTCGGCCGTTCGCCGGACGCGGCTTCGGCGCCAGGCCCCGCGAGCGCCGCGTTGTTGGTCGAGGCCCCGGGCAGCGCTAGGTTCCAGGGGTGGTGCCTCGCCTGCTCCTGCTCGCGCTCGTTCTCGGCTTCGCCGCGCCCGCGGCCGCCGACATCTACGAGTGCCGGGGGCCCGACGGCACGCTGAACTTCACGAACTCGCGCCCTCGGGGGCAGCGCTGCCGCCTGGTCGTGCGCGAGGCGCCGCGGCCGAGCGGGGACCGGCGCCGCCCGACGCGCCGGCGCGGGAACGCGTCGCCGGACCGCTACCAGCGCTACGACGCCTTCATCGCCGAGGCGGCGCGCATCTATCAGCTCCCGGAGTCCTTCATCCGCGCCGTGATGAAGGTCGAGAGCGACTTCGTGCCGGACGTCGTCAGCCACGCCGGGGCCATGGGGCTCATGCAGCTCATGCCGCGCACGGCGGCGAGCATGGGCGTCCAGGATCCCTTCGATCCACGCCAGAACATCCTGGGCGGCGCCCGCTACCTCCGCGTGCTCGCGAACCTCTTCGGCGGGGACCTCGTCCTCACCATCGCGGCCTATAACGCCGGCGAGGGCGCCGTGATGCGCTACCGGGGGATCCCCCCCTACGCCGAGACCCAGCGCTACGTCGGCCGCGTCCTCCGCCACTACTACGCCTACGCCGGCCAGGGCTGATCGCTCGCATCCGCTGGCCCCTTCGGGCCATGCTCCGTCGATGCGCATCGAATGCGACTACCTGGTCATCGGGAGTGGCGTCGCCGGCCTCACCTTCGCCCTCGAAGCCGCCAAGGAGTCCCGGGTCACCGTGCTGACCAAGCGCTCGCGCACGGACTCGGCGACGAACTGGGCCCAGGGCGGCATCGCGGCGGTGCTCCACCCGGACGACAGCTTCGAGGCGCACGTGAAGGACACGCTCGGCACGGGGGGCGGGCTGAGCCACGAGGACGTCGTCGAGATGGTCGTGCGCGAGGGGCCGGCGCGCATCCGCGAGCTCATGGAGATCGGCGCCGAGTTCAGCCGGCGGTCCGACGAGGACCAGGAGCTCGACCTCACCCGGGAGGGCGGCCACTCGGCGCGGCGCGTCGTGCACGCCGGGGACATCACGGGCCGGGAGGTGCAGCGCGCGCTCCTCGCGGCCGCTGAGCGCGTCGAGAACATCACGATCCTCGAGAACCACATGGCCGTGGACCTCATCGAGCAGAGCCGCTTCGGGAAGCCGCGGCGGCAGGTCGTCGGGGCCTACGTGCTCGAGGAGGAGACCGGCGTGTTGCACACCTACCGCGCCGGAGCGACCATCCTCGCCGCCGGCGGCGCGGGGAAGGTCTACCTCTACACGTCCAACCCGGACGTCGCGACGGGGGACGGCGTGGCCATGGCGTACCGCGCGGGGGCGCTGCTCGGGAACATGGAGTTCTTCCAGTTCCATCCCACGAGCCTCTACCACCCCGAGGCGAAGAGCTTCCTCATCAGCGAGGCGCTCCGCGGCGAGGGCGGGGTCCTCCGCCTGGCCGACGGCACGGCCTTCATGGAGCAGCACCACGAGATGAAGGACCTCGCGCCGCGCGACGTGGTGGCGCGTGCCATCGATTTCGAGATGAAGCGGACCGGCGCGGACTCGGTCTTCCTCGACATGACGCACCTGCCGCCGCACGCGCGAGAAGAGCGCTTCCCGACCATTCACGCGGAGTGCATGCGCTTCGGCGTGGACATGCGCGAGCGGCCGATCCCCGTCGTGCCGGCGGCGCACTACATGTGCGGGGGCGTCGTGGTCGACGACGCGGGGAGGACGTCGCTTCCGGGGCTCTGGGCCGTCGGCGAGGTCACCTGCTCGGGGCTGCACGGCGCCAACCGCTTGGCGAGCAACTCGCTCCTCGAAGGGCTCGTGTACGGGCATCGCGTCGCCCTCGCCCTCAAGGACGAAGGTGAGCCCAATCCGCCGAACGGCGTGCCCGAGTGGGACCCGGGAAGCGCCGTGCCTTCGGACGAAGAGGTCGTCGTCAGCCAGAACTGGGACGAGATCCGTCGCTTCATGTGGAACTACGTCGGCATCGTGCGAAGCGACAAGCGCCTGAGCCGCGCCGCGCGGCGCATCGCGCTCCTCCAGGAGGAGATCCGCGAGTACTACTGGAAGCACCTCGTGAACCGCGACCTGCTCGAGCTGCGCAACATCGCGGACGTCGCCGAGCTCATCGTGCAATGCGCCGTGGCCCGGAAGGAGAGCCGGGGCCTCCACTACAACATCGACCACCCGGATGTTCGGGAGGCCTACGCCGCCGACACCCTGATCGAGCGTGGCGTGCCCGCCTACGTCCGCGGTCAGCGCTGAGCGCCGACCGCGTGCGCGCGTCAGAGCCGCCCGATGCCAGCGGCGATGCCTTGCAAATCCAGGGCCGCCACCGGCGGCTCCGCCGTCGTCTCGAGGAGCGTGGTCCGGGAGAAGTCGGCCGCCGAGACGGTGGCGAAGCTGCGCCCGCCGACGGAGAACGCCGTGAAGCGCCCCGCGGAGGGGTCGATGGGCGCGACGACTCCGGTGCCGGCTTCGATGTCGATGCGCCACCAGGACCAGAGCGGCGCGGCCGTGAGCGGCGTGGTCGACGCCGTCGTCGACGGCACGCGTTCCTCGAGCAGCACGCGCACGAAAGCGCTCCCGGCGGGCCCCGGAACCAGCCCCCCGGCGGTGTCGCCATCCACGAAGGACGCGATCGTCGGGTGGTAGTCCGGGTCGAAGTCGAGGCTCCCCGCCGGGATGCGGCGCAGGCACGAGGCCCCGACGCGCGGGCGCTCGAGGAACTCGCCCGCCGCGTTCACGGTCCCCGAGGCGATCACGATGTCGCCACTGGGGGTCGTCATCGGGTAGATGGCGTCGCCGCAGCTCGCATCGCGGATCACGCGCGTGGTCCCGTTCGCGAGGTCGAGCACCAGCATCACCGCCTCCGGCAGGACCTCGTCGGCCACCGGGTCCGAGTAGGCGAAGGGGAAGAACGCGAACCCGTCCCGGAGCACCGGCGCGTAAACGAAGGCGGAGACGGCCTCATCGTCGGGGGCGAGCTCGCTCAGCTCCTCCGTGTCGACGATCTCCATTGTCGTCGGGTTCCAGGTGACGAGCTGGAGCGTGCCGCTCTCGACGAGGTAAGCCCGCGTGTCCGACGCGAAGGCGTTCGCCGAGAGGCGTTGCACGGAGCTGAAGCCGAGCCCCGCGAAGCCGAGCTGAGCGCGCTCCACGAAGGCCCCGTCGGAGACCTCGTATTTCGTGAGCGTGAGGTTCGAGACGCTGTCCACGAAGAACTCGCCGGAACCCGGACGCACGTAGAGGAGCGCGATCCCCGGCACCTCGATGGCGTCCGAGGGGTCGAGGGTGACCTCGGGGCCGAGCTCCGGGGCGAGGCCGACGTAGGAGTTGATGCCGCTCGGCGTGAAGGTGCCGGCGGACACGACGTAGCCGCGCTCCGGAGGCCCCATGTCGGGGTCGCCGAGGTCTGGCATGTCGTCGGTCGCGCCGAGGTCGGTGCCGCCCTGATCGGCGGCACCGAGGTCGCCCCCGCCGGCCGGCCCCTCATCGGAGCAAGCCAGCGGCAGAGCCACGAGGGCGGCCAGTCCCAGGACACGGCGAGCCCCGAAAAGCAGAGAGAGATCAGGCACGAAACCTCCGATACGGCCGCGTTCCATACGGTCGTATTGGCCTGTTGCCGGAGCCTCGCCACGATGTCAACCGTCAGCGGTCAACGCGGGCGCAGCCCGTTGCCGAGGAGGTCCACCACGAACTCGACGAAGCGCGCGTCCAGCGCGTCGCCCCCGTCGCCGAGCCGGAGCCCGTGCTGCGCCTGGAACACGGCCCAGCCGTTCATCAGCATGCCGACCACGGTGAGCAAGAGAAGGGGATCGACCTCTCGGATTTCCCCGGCGCCACGCGCCGCCATCAGCCGGCGCACGAGCTCCGCGTCCTGCCGGGCCTCTCCGGGCCAGCGCGGATCCCGCCCTTCGAGGATCAGCCATGCCCCGAGGCGCATGACCTCGGGGTGGTCGCGGGCCCACGCGAAGTAGTTGCGCATCCCCTCGCGCAGGAGGCCTGCGAAGTCCGCGTCGTCCGTGGCGAAGGCGCTGGTCTGCCGCTCGAGAAACACGGCCTCGGCCCGCTCCATGACGGCGCGCTCGAGCGCCGCCTTGGTGCCGAAGTGATGCTGCACGCAGCCGACCGAGACCGCTGCCTGCTGGGCGACGGCCCGCACGCTCGTGCCGCGGAAGCCGCGCTCGCTGAAGAGCGCCTGGGCTGCCCGGAGCACCCGGTCGCGCGCGGAGTCGCTCGGGCGGAGGCGCTCGGGCGTCGGGCGATCTCGTCGCGCTTCGTCGCTCATCGCGGCAAGCCTACCGCGAGCGGCTCAGCCGCCCTCGCCCTCGAGCACCTCGGCCCAGCGCACCCAGGCGCTCCCGGCGTGCTGCACGAAGTCGTTGCGGACCGTGAGGTCCGCGGGGCTGCCCG
>JBCDGX010000113.1:0-11530 GCA_038750805.1 Myxococcota bacterium | reverse complement strand
GCTCGGCGGCGGCGGAGTCGAGGATGGCGTCGAGGCTCTCGTGCTCGAGGGCGGCGGCGATGGGCAGGATCTCGTCGCCCCAATCGTGGAGGCGCTTGCCGACCATGCGGCAGACGGCATCCCCCTGCGCGACACAGCGCGTCTCGAGGCAGAGGATGGGGCTCGGCTCGGCGCCGAAGGCCGCGTTCAGGTAGCCGGAAGCGAAGCCGGTGAGCGTCCAGCATACCGGCGCGTCGCTCCGGCCGAGGAACGCGAGGTGCTGCTCGGCTTCGTAGCTGTCGTGCCAGAGCGCCTCCGCGAGCGCGTCCGGGGCCCGCTCCTCCGCGGGCACGGGCTGGAAGTCCACGAGCCCCTGAAGCCGATGGAAGCGGCCCCCGGCGCGGCGCCAATCGTCGGCCGCCTCCCAATCGAGGGTGCGGTTGGCCTCGGCGGTGGCGTGGCCGTGGGCGAAGCCCATGCGCAGCAGGATGGCGCGCGCGGCGGTCCAGCCGAGCTGCTTCACCAGCTCGTGCCGGAGGTGGCCGAGGGCCTGGGCGTCGAGGAGCAGGGCCCGCCGCTCGGCGAAGGCGATGCGCCCGCCCCGGGGCTCGAAGCGGAGAAGCGCGCGGAGGTCGAGGTCGTCGAGTCGGATGCTCCCGGTCTATCACGAACTCTCGATACGATAGGGGCGATTGCTCTCATTTTGAGTGATCGACGTCGCTCGCCTCCGAGAAACGCAGTGATCTCGTGCACCCGAGCTTGGCACGGCGGTCGCAATACCCAGGCGCACACCGGTCACGACGACCGGAGGGCTTGGAAGCGCGGCGCGGCCGCGCAGGAGGACCCCCACCATGATGACCATCCGCCGTTCCGACGAGCGCGGTGACGCGAACCACGGCTGGCTGCGCTCGAAGCACACGTTCAGCTTCGCGAACTACTACGACCCCCGGCACATGGGCTTCCGCTCGCTGCGGGTCATCAACGAGGACCGCGTCGCCGCCGGCGCGGGCTTCCCGACGCACCCACACCGGGACATGGAGATCATCTCCTACGTCCTCGACGGCGCGCTCGAGCACAAGGACACTATCGGGACCGGCTCCGTGATCCGCCCCGGGGACGTCCAGCGCATGACCGCGGGCTCGGGCATCGCGCACTCGGAGTTCAACCACTCGAAGGAGGAGGGCGTGCACTTCCTCCAGATCTGGGTGCTGCCGAACCAGCGCTACCTGGACCCGAGCTACGAGCAGAAGGCATTCCCGCGCGAGGAGAAGCTCAACAAGCTCCGCCTCGTCGCCTCCCCGGACGGCCGCGACGACTCCGTCGTCCTCCACCAGGACGCGGAGCTCTACGTGAGCCTTCTCGACGCCGACGCCGAGGTCACCCACACCCCGCAGCCCGGCCATGGCGTCTGGGTGCAGGTCGTGCGCGGCGCCGTCGCCCTGGACGGCGAGCGCCTGGAGGCCGGGGACGGCGCGTCCCTCGAAGACACGGGCGCGCTCACCCTGAAGGGTCTCGAGGACGCCGAGGTCCTCGTCTTCGACCTGGCCTGACACCGAGAGCGGGCGCCCCACGCGGGCGCCCGCTTTCGTTGGCGCGCGCTTCGGAAGGGCGCCGCCACGCACACCGGCGCGGCGCGATGACTTGCGGAGCGCCCGTCCCGTCCGAGAGGTGTCGCGCGCGCCGCGCGCGGAGGAGAGAGAGAGAGCATGAGTGGAAAGCCGGTCGATGATCGCGAGGCGGCGAACGCGCCGAGCGACTGCCCGCGGAGCTTCGAGACCCACCGGGGCGGCGCGCGCGTCGTCTTCGGCCCCGGGACGCTGGGCCGCATCCGCGAGATCCTCGCGGAGGACGGCGTCCGGAAGGCGCTGGTCGTGGTCACGCCGGGCCAGGAGGCGCTCGGCGCGCAGGTCCGCGCGAGCCTCGGCGACCTGGCCGCCGGGCTCTTCGCCGAAGCGCTCCCGCACGTGCCCGAAGCGACCGCCGACGCGGGCGTGAGGGCAGCGAAGGAGAGCGGCGCCGACGCCGTGCTCGCCGTCGGTGGGGGCTCCGCCGTGGGCCTCGGCAAGATCATCGCGCTCCGCCTCGAGGGCATCCGCCTCGTCGCCGTCGCGACGACCTACGCGGGCTCGGAGATGACGCCCATCCACGGCCTCACGGGCGCGGACGGCAAGGTCACGGGCCGCGACGAGCGCGTTCGCCCGAAGACCGTGGTTTACGACCCGGAGCTCACGCTCGGTCTCCCCGTGCCCATGTCCATCGCGAGCGGGCTGAACGCCATGGCGCACGCGGTGGAGGGCCTCTACGCGCCGGGCGTCGACCCGGTCGTGGCGCTCACCGCCGAAGAGGCGATCCGCACGCTCGCCAAGGCTCTGCCGAAGGTGAAGGCGGACCCCTCGAACCTCGCGGCGCGCACCGAGGCCCTCTACGGAGCGCACCTCGCCGGCCACGTGCTCGCCGAGTCGGCGATGGGTCTCCATCACAAGCTCGCGCACGTCCTGGGCGGGCGCTGGAACCTTCCCCACGCCGAGACGCACGCGGCGCTCCTGCCGCACGTCGTCGCCTACAACCACGACGGCGCCAAGGACGCGATGCACCAGCTTCGGCGCGCGCTCGGGCTCCCCGGCAAGGCGGACCCCGCGGCGGCGCTCTTCGACCTCGCGCAGGCGCTCGGAGCGCCGACGCGCCTCGACGAGGCTTTCACGGCGGCGGACGTCGGCGAGGCCGCGAACCGCGCGACGGCCCGCGCGTACGACAACCCCGTCGCCCTCGACGAAGCGAAGCTCCGCGCGCTCCTGCACGACGTGCGCCTCGGTCTCCGTCCGCGCGTCGGCGCGAAGACCGTCGAGCTCGCCACCGAGGGCCCGCACGGCGCCCTCCCCATCCGGCTCCGGGGCACGCCCCTGGCGGACGCGCAGGTCGCGCTCGTCGCCGTGCACGGCCGCGGGAGCGACGCCGAGCGCTTCGCGGACCAGATCGAGGTGGCCCTCGGCGCCGAGGACGGTCGCCAGGCCGAGCGCGTGGCGCTCCTCGCGGTGCAGGCCGACGACCGGAGCTGGTACCCGAAGGGCTTCCTCGCCCCCGAGGCGGAGAACCAGCCGGGGCTCGGCAGCGGAATGGCGAAGGTGAAGGCCGCCATCGCCGAGGCCGCAAACGCCGTCGGCGCCGCGCGCGTCGTGGTCGCGGGCTTCTCCCAGGGCGCCTGCCTCGGGCTGACGGCGGGGCTCGACTGGCGAAAGGAAGGCGGCGAGGCGCTCGGTGGCATCGCCGCCTTCAGCGGCGCGCTCATCGGCGACGCCATCGAGGCGTACCTCCCCGAGCGCCTTGACGACCAGCGCGTGCTCCTGCGCGGCGCCCGCTTCGACGAGTGGGTGCCGACCCAGCGGCTGGTCGAGTCGGCGGAGATCCTCGCGAACCGGGGCGCGCGCCTCGACGCCGAGGTCGAGCCGGGCGGCGAGCACCTCATCACCGAGGCGAGCTGGGCGAAGCTCCGCGGTCTCGTGGCCTCGGCCCGGGCCGGCGCGCTCCCGGCGGTCTATCGGCCCGGCGCGACGCTCGCCTACCAGACGGGCTTCCGAGCGACCATGCAGAGCGAGGCGCTCCCGGGCGCCCTGCCGACCGAGCAGGCCTCGCCGCGCCAGCCCGCCTACGGCCTCCACGCAGAGCAGGTGAACTCCGTGGGCTTCACCGTGAAGCGCGAGCTCAACTTCCGGAGCTGGCTCTACCGCATCCGCCCGAGCGTGCTGCAGACGCCGTTCTCGCCCTACGCGGGCAACCCGCGCTTCGTCGGGCGCTTCGAGGAGGGCGTGCCGGACCCGAACCTCCGCCGCTGGAAGCCCCTCGAGATCCCGACCGAAGGCAGGGTGGACTTCGTGGACGGGCTCACGACCTTCGCCGGTCAGGGCGACCCGGACACGCGGGCCGGCCTCGCCATCCACCTCTACGCCTGCAATGCGTCGATGGAGGATCGGGTCTTCTACGACGCCGACGGCGAGCTCCTCGTCGTCCCGCAGGAGGGCACGCTCCGCGTGCGCACGGAGCTCGGGCTCCTCGACGTGGCGCCGGGGCAGGCCCTGGTGCTCCCGAAGGGCATCAAGTTCGCCGTGGCCCTCGTCGACGGCGCCGCGCGCGGCTACGTGCTCGAGTCCTACGCCGGGGCGCTTCGGCTCCCGGAGCGCGGACCCATCGGCGCGAACGGTCTCGCCGACGGGCGGCATTTCGAGGCGCCGGTGGCGGCCTTCGAGAACGTGTCGCGGCCCTACGAGCTCGTGGCGAAGACGGGCGGGACGCTCCACCGCGCGGAGCTCGATCACTCGCCCTTCGACGTGGTGGCCTGGTGGGGCAACTGGGCGCCCTACCGCTACGATCTCCTTCGCTACAACGCGATGGGCACGGTGACCTGGGACCACCCGGATCCCTCGATCCTCACGGTGCTGACCGTTCCCTTCGACGACGAGGGCAACAACCTGGCCGACTTCGTCGCCTTCCGCGGCCGCTGGGACGTGGCCGAGCACTCGCTCCGCCCGCCCTATTTCCATCGGAACGCGGCGAGCGAGTTCAACGGCATCGTCTCGATGCCCGGCGGCAGGGGCACGAAGGGCTTCGTCCCGGGCTGCTACTTCTTCACGCCGAACCTGACGGGGCACGGCGTCGCCGCGAGCGCCATCAAGCACCACCTCGAGATCAGCGACGAGGAGGCGGACAAGCCCATCCGCGGCAGCGACGAGAGCCTCTGGGTCATGTTCGAGTCGATCCTCACGCTCCGCGTGATGCCCTGGCATCTCGGCTCGGAGAACGAGGACCGGGACTTCCGGAAGCTCTTCGAGGACACGCCGGTCGTGTACGAGGGGCCGGACGAGGGCTCCGCGTAGCGCCGCGCATCCCAGACTCGGCGATCGAAGCTCGAGTCTGGGATGCCAGTCGCAGAGCCTCTCAGCGGGTCGATCGTGCGTGGGTCGTCGAGGCCCGGTAGGGTCCTGACATGAACGTTCTTGTCAGGCTCCTGGCGCTGGTCATGGTCGGTTGTTCGACCACGACGGTGGTCCCGGGTGCGTCCGATGGCCCCGGGGCCGACGCGGGCACCTCGGAAGCCGGAACACCGGATATGCCGGCTGCGGAGGCCGGACCGGAGGACGCCGGGGTCGACCTCCGCCCGCCGCCCGAACCGCTCACCCTCCGCATCACCGACGCCGCGCTCGTGCCCCTCGAGGCCGAGATTCGCGTCGCGACGGCGATGGGTACGCGGACGGCCCGCGGCGACCGAGTCACGTTGACCAGCGAGGAGCTCGCCGCACGCGCCGACGTCGTCGTGGCGGCGCCAGGGTTCGCCACCTTCGGGTTGAGCACCTTTCAACCCGCGGACTACGCGGCACTCCCCGAGGTCGGCGGCGCACCCGCCATCGCCCTCGTTCCGCGCCTCATCACCGACCCGCTCGAGGTGGAGGTCAGGGGCCGCGGCCAGGCCTACGTGACGACGGATCCCCTTGGCTACGGGGGCGGCTTCGCCTTCGGAGCGCGCACGACGGACGTGCAGCGCGACCCGGCGGTGCGCGCGTTGCTCATCGAAGGGCCCGAGGAGGCCCCCTGCCCTCGGCGCCTACCGGTCCCGGACCTGAGCACCCTCGAGGGCCCGCTCGTCATCGACCTCGAGAGCACGGAGTTCGAGGACGTCCCGTGCATCGAGCGGACCCTCGAGGTCGTCTCCCCTCCAGGCACGGCGCTTCGGTCGATGCAGGCTCTCTTCGAGAGGCCCTACGAGGTAACGGCCTACGGCTGGGGCCGCTCGGGAACCGCGTCCTCACGTCTACGGGGACTCGTCCAGTCGCGACCTGAGATGGACACGAACGTACGTTCGTTTGCATTGCGCATCCTCCCGGACAGCATTTCCATGCGTGACCACCCGGCCCTCGACCTCTCGAGGGCGCCCATCATCGTGGCGGACTACCTCTTCGAGGTGCCCGGCCCCGTGACGCGGAGCCGCGCCCGCTTCGAAAGCCTCGAAGCGATGCCCGAGAGGGTGGTGCTGCCCGAACCCGAACCCGAAGCGACCCCGTCGCTCCTGATGGGCCTCGACGTCGATCCCGAGTCCGAGGGATTCCCCACTTTGACGTCGCTTCCAGAGGCCGTCGAGATCGTCCCCCCTCCCGAACCCGGTCGTTCGGTCTTCCTCAGTCTCGCGGGCTCCGGCGTTCTGCTTCCGCCGGGCGGGGCGGTGCTTCCCGCACGCCGCCTCATCACGGAGGTCCACGCGCTCTCCGGGCCCGACGCAGTGCTTGGGACGGGGGACGACGACGGCCTGCTCCTCGTAGGTGTGGGGACGGCGACCTATGAGCCGTTCGCCACACGTCGCGACGCCGCGTTCGCCGAGGCCCTCTTCAACGATCGGAGGGCCCCCATCGTGATCATCCCTCGTGAACTCCTGACGACCGAGTGACTTGTCTAGCGCCCGCGGTGACCGGCTCGCGCAAAGGGGCCGTGCCCGGGCGCGGAGCGGCAGGGTTCGCCGAGGGCCGCGGACTCAGGGTGGCGGCGCCGCGAGCGCCGCCACCTGCGCCTCGCTCAGCGCCGCGTCGTAGATGCGGACGTCGTCGAGGACGCCGACGAAGCCGAGCCGGCCGCTTCCGATGCGGAGGGCGCTCGTGTTCGTGGCAGGGTCGGCCACGCCCATGCCACTCAGCTCCCGGCGGCCGTCCACGTAACCGACCAGCGTGTCGTCGGCGGCGACGGTGATGGCGATGTGGAACCACGTATCCGCAGCCAGGGGCGTCGAGCTCGCGATGGCCGACCAGTTCCCGCCCGCGGTGTCGTGCACGTAGAGGAGCTGCTCCTGAAAGAACGACGCCGTGGACGCGTTGATCTCGAGCGAGTAGTTGCCCGCCGTGCCCTCGCTCTTGGTGAGGAGCACCCGGTCCGAATCCGTCGGCGCCTCCGGCCGTACCCACATCGCGAGCGTGTAGGCATCGGCCAGCGTGAGGCGGTCGTCGTGCGGGACGCTGACCACCGCGCGGCCGTCGAAGCGGAGCGCACCGGACGCCCGCCCGGCGCGGTCCATCGCCGGCGCCGCGCCCCCGAGACCCATCCCGTCGAGGCCGTTGCCCGAGGCGTCGCTCACGTCGCCGTCGAAGCGCCAGCGCGCGACCAGCGCGGGCAGCCCCACGACGACGGTGAGCGTTCGTGTCACCGACGAGGTGCGCCCCGCGGGGTCCTCGACCGTGCACGCGAGCTCGACCTCCGCGTCGAGGTCCGGCGCCGTCCAGGCGATGTCGGCGCCGTCGGCGCCCTCGATGGGCACGCCGTCCACGGTCCACGCGAAGCCGAGCTCCGCCGCGGGGCCCACGAACTCGACGCGGCACGTGAGCGAGACGCGCCCCCCCGCGTCCACCACGTCCGGCCCCTCGATGCCCAGGGCGCGGGGCGCGGGGCCGAGCCCGGCGTCATCGCCGAGGTCGCCGCCGGCGTCCGCCATGTCCGCCCCCCCGTCCGCACCGGCGCCCCCGTCCGCGCCGGCGCCCCCGTCCTCTGCCGCCGCGTCCCGGCCGGCATCCAGGAGCGGCGTGGTGTCGATGTCGCCGCCCTCCCCGCACGCCAGAAGCAGCACGAGCCCCCCGAGAATCGCGTCGCGTCCCATCGTCTCCCCCTCCGGGCGAGGGTCCACGAGGCCCCAGCGAGCGTCAAACGCCGCTTGCGCCGCCCTGGTAGACTTCGCGGGCTCCTGCTCGCGGGAGCCCCCGTTCCATGAACCGCGCCGGGACGGATCGGCCGCTGCGCCCGGCTCGTGTCAAGGCGTGCCGCGACGCTCTCCGGCAGCCGACTTCGTTGGCTTTTTCCTCCGGCCCACCTCGTGCAAGGAGCCGTGCCATGACGATCCGAGCCCTCTTCTCTCTGGCCCTCGGCGCGTGCGTCGCCGGGGCCCTCACCTTGGCCCCCGCGCCGGCCTCGGCCTGCGGCGGCTTCTTCTGCGACAACAGCCAGCCGGTGAACCAGCAAGCGGAGCGCATCATCTTCGCCGAGGAGCCCGACGGCACGGTCACCGCCGTCATCCAGATCACCTACGCCGGCCCGGCCGAGCGCTTCGCCTGGATGCTCCCGGTGTCCGGCAGCCCGGACATCGCCGTCTCCTCGAACGCGGCCTTCGACCGGCTCCAGCAGGCCTCGAACCCGACCTACCGCATGAACGTCGAGGTCGAGGGCACCTGCCGCGGCGACGACTTCGCCTTCGGCGCGCCCACGGTCGGAGGCGTCGTCGACGCTGGCGTGGCCGTCGACATGGGCGCCGGCGGCGGCATGGAGGTGACCGTCGTCGACGAGGGCTCGGTCGGCCCCTACGACTTCGTGATCATCAGCCTCGACCCGGAGGCCGAGGATGTCGTCGACATCGCCATCGAGTGGCTGCAGGACAACGGCTTCGACGTTCCCTCGCTCGGCTCCGACGTGCTCCGCCCGTACCTCGAGGCGAACATGAACCTCCTCGCCTTCCGCCTGACGAAGGGCAACTCCGCCGGCGCCATCCGCCCGGTGATGCTCAGCTTCGGCGAGGGCCTCCCCTCCATCCCGCTCCGCCCGACGGCCGTCGCCGCCGAGCCGGACATGGGCATCCTCGTGTGGGTCCTCGGCGAGAGCCGCGCCATCCCCGCCAACTACCGCTCCCTCGAGCTCAACGAGGCGCTGATCAACTGGTTCAGCCCCGGCGGCACCTACGACGACGTCGTGACCCGCGCCGCCAACGAGGCCGGCGGCCAGGGCTTCGTCACGGAGATGAGCAGCAGCGCACCGGAGCTCGGCGCCGTGCTCTGGCAGGACTGGGAGGAGATCCGCTGGAACATCCTCCGCGACGCCGACTGGACGGGACGCGAGGGCGAGCTCCTGCTCAACATCGCCGACTTCACGGCGCTCGACGGCATGCGCGAGCTCCTCGGCGCGACCCTCACGCCGCCCCCGGGCGTGACCGAGGAGCAGCTCCTCGCCTGCCTCTTCTGCTACTTCAACGGCAGCGAGGCCGACATCGAGGGCTTCGAGCCCACGGCCTGCCTCGACGCGATGGAGGAAAACGTCATCGACCCGATCGTCGACACGAAGGCGCTCTTCGACCGCACGACGATCCAGACGCGCCTTTACACGACGATGAGCGCGGACGAGATGACCATGGACCCGGTCTTCGACTTCAACGCCGACCTCGGCTCCTACTCGAACGACCACGTCGTGACGCGTACCATCGAGTGCTCGCCGGACGTGAACCAGTTCGACGCGCCCTGGCGCGTGGAGCTCGAGAGCGGCGACGTGGTGCGGGGCACGGGGCAGACCTGGCCCCTCTCCCTCGACAACTCGGACATGCCGGCGGCGGCGCGCATCTCCCGCGTCGGCACCACCGGCACGGGCGAGGTCACCGTGGACAACACCGCGTCCATCGCCGCCTCCCTCGACGCGCATAACGACACCATCCCGGGGCCGGCCGGCACCGACGGCTTCTGCGCCGCGAGCCCGAACGCCGGCGCCGCCGGCTTCGGCGCCCTCGGCCTGGCCATGCTCGCGCTGGTCTTCCGCCGGCGCCGCGCCTGACGCCCGGCAACGCGCCGGCGAGCCTCCCGCCTCCATGGGCTAGGCTCGCCGGCATGTCCCCGGCTCTCCGCGCCTGCCTCGCGCTCGCCGTCGCCGCCTGCTCCTCGGGCCCCTCCACTCCCCCCGCGGAGCCGGTCGCGGAGCCCCCCGCCGAGGAGCTCCCCGAAACCGAGCGCACCCTGACGATTCCCGCCGAGGGCCTGAGCCTCGAGGGCACGCTGCACCTGCCGGCGCGGGCCCCCGGCGTCCGCGTCCCGGCGGTCGTGCTCGTGCACGGGAGCGGCCCCCAATCCCGCGACCAGGCCGTGCGGGGTCAGCTCGGCATGAGCTTCGGCTTCGCCGTGCCGGTGTTTCGCGAGCTCGCCGAGGGGCTCGGCGCCGCGGGCATCGCCGTGCTGCGCTACGACAAGCGAAGCTGCGGCCCCTTCAACGGCTGCGCGGAGAACGGCTACCCGACCCCGCCGGCGGATCTGGTCATCGACACCTTCCTCGCCGACGCGGGCGCCGCCCTCGACGCGCTGAAGGCGCAGCCGGAGGTGGACCCCGAGCGCCTCTTCGTGCTCGGCCACAGCCAGGGCGCGAGCTTCGTGCCGCTCCTCGCCGCCGCGCGCACGGACCTCGCGGGAGGCCTGCTCCTCGCCGCGCCCCACCGGTCCATCGACCGCGCCGTGGAGCGCCAGCGGAACTTCCTCACGCGGACCATGGCGGACCAGGGCGTCCCGCCGCCGCGCATCGCGGCCTCCACGCGGCCGCTCAACGTGGCCCTCACCCAGCTCGCCCAGCTCCGGAGCGGGGACCTGCCCGAGGACGTGCCGATCCTCGGCGCGCCGGCGCGCTTCTGGCGCTCGTGGATGGACCTGGGACCGCGGGTGATCGAGGCGGTGAAGCAGACCTCCGTGCCCCTCTTCTTCGTCGGGGGGGGCGTCGACTGGAACGTGCCTCCGGAGGAGCTCGACGCCTGGGAAGCGACGCTTCGCGAGGCCGAGCGCGTGCACTTCGTGCACCGCATCGACTGCCTCACCCACGCGCTCACCTGCGCCGCCGAGAGCGACCCGGCCGAGCTCGGCCCCGAGGACCTCGGGCGCCACGTGCACCCGCCCCTCGTCGAAGCGCTCGCGGGCTTTCTTCGGGGGCCGCCACCCACGACCCCGCCCTGAGCGGCATCACTCGGCGCCGACGCGGTAGAGCTCGACGCGCCGCAGCCAGCTCCCGGCGTCGCCCTCGAAGCGCCGGCCGCCCAGGTGGTGAAGGCGCGGATGCGGCGCGGGCTCCGGCACGCACGCGAGACGCCAATGCGCGAAGCGCCGCCAGAGCGCATTGCAGGGCTCCTGCGCCAGGGCTCCGAAGCGCGCCTCGTCCACGTCCGGGCGAAACGCCGGCACGGCGCCGGGGTCGCGCGGTGCCCCCTCCGTGCCGAAGGCCTCGAGGAGCAGGGAGCCGTAGCGCCCGTCGTCCGCGGCGACGAGGAGCCCGATGCGCTGCACCTCGAGCTCGCTGACGAGTGCGTCCACGTCCTCGTGAAAGCGGAGCGTGTAGTCGCGGACGAGGTAGCGCGGATAGAAGAACGTGCTCGTCACCGCCGGCACGTCGGCGACGAAGTTGAGCGCGTTGCCCATGTTCGGCGGGGCCGCGACGCCCTTCCCGACCGGCACCCCGGCGCGGCGCACGGCCACCGCCACGGCCACCGCCCGGCGCGTGGCGGGGCTGATGGGGTCGCCAAAGCGCGTCGCGAAGACGAAGGCGGGCTCGAGGAGCATCGCCGCGACGAGGCCGAGGGCGAGCCAGCGCCGGCCCCGCGCGGTCTCCTCCTCCGGCGCGAAGGCGCGGAGCGTGAGCAGCACGAGGGCGGGCACGAAGAGCACGGCGAAGCGCTGCTGCGCGAAGGCGACGAGGAAGAGCACGAGGCCGAGCCCGACCACGCTCGGCGGCAGCTCCTCCTCGCGGCCGAAGCGGCGCCTGAGAACCAGGAACGCGACGGGGAAGAGCGCGTAGGCGAGGC
>JBCDGX010000112.1:0-11540 GCA_038750805.1 Myxococcota bacterium | reverse complement strand
CGGGATCTCGTAGCCCACCTTCGTCTTCGCCTCGTCCACCCAGGCGTCCCCTACGTGGGGCCTCACCTCGCGCTCGAAGTAGTCCTCGATGGACTCCCCGAGGGGTACGTTCTCGGTGTCCCGTAGGTCGGAGTCAGCCTCGACCACGCTCTTCTTATCCGTGCAGGGCGGCGCCTCGTCGTCGCGCTCGGAGAGCGCCGAAAGGATGGCCTTGGTGATGTTGGCCGGCAGCTTGAGCCCGGCCGCCTTGGCGGCGGCCTTCAGCGCTTTCTGGAACTTCGGCCGCTCCCGGTAGAGGGGCTCGCCATCCATCGTCCCGAGCATGGCGAGCACGGCCTCCTGCATCGCCTCCGCCTCGGCGACCTCCTTGGCTGCGGCGGCGCCCTTCTTCTTGGTCTTCACGAGCCCTTGGAACGCCCGTTCGTCCTTCAGGCGCTCGATGCGCTCCGGGGAGGCCTGGAAGTTCAGGCGCAGGGGACGCTCCACGGTGATTCTGTGGAAGCCGAAGGCCTCGTTGTCGAAGACCTTGCTCCGCTCGCCCTCCTCGAAGTCGCCGTAGAGCTCGCAGATGGCGTCGATGTCCTCCGGTTGCAGCTCGTTCCGCTTGTTCCCGAGCGATTTGCGCATCTTGCCGAAGAGGTCGACGGCGTTGATGAGCTGCACCTTGCCCCGCCGGTGCGGGGCCTTCCGGTTCGTCAGGATCCAGACGTAGGTGAAGATGCCCGTGTTGAAGAACAGGTTGTCGGGCAGGCCGACGATGGCTTCCAGCCAATCGTTCTCGAGGATCCAGCGACGGATCTCGCTCTCGCCCGAGCCGGCGTCGCCGGTGAAAAGCGGCGAGCCGTTGAAGACGATGGCCAGGCGGCTCCCGCCGTCCTCGGGCCGCTTCATCTTGGAGATCATGTGCTGGAGGAAAAGGAACGAGCCGTCGTTGATGCGCGGCAGGCCTGCGCCGAAGCGCCCCGCGTGGCCGAGGGCCTCGTGCTCGCCCACGACCGCGTCCTTCACCTTCTTCCAGTCCACGCCGAAGGGCGGGTTCGAGAGGAGGTAGTCGAAGGTCGCCCCGGCGTGGCCGTCCTCGCTGAAGCTGTTGCCGCGGGCGATGTTCCCGGGGTTCTCGGCCTTCAGGAGCATGTCCGCCTTGCAGATGGCGTAGGACTCGTCGTTGAGCTCTTGGCCGAAGACCTCGAGGTGCGCGTCGGGGTTCAGCTCGGCGAGGTAGTCCTCGGCCACGGAGAGCATTCCGCCCGTCCCGCAGGCCGGGTCGTAGAGCGTCTTCACCACGCCCTTCCTTGTAAGGACGTCACGGTCCTCCATGAAGAGGAGGTTCACCATCAAGCGGATCACCTCGCGGGGCGTGAAGTGCTCGCCGGCCGTCTCGTTCGACTGCTCCGCGAAGCGCCGGATGAGGTCCTCGAAAACGGACCCCATCATGTGGTTCGGGACCACCTGGGGGTGGAGGTCGACCTCCGCGAAGCGCTGGGTGACGAGGAAGAGGATGTTCCCTTCCTCGAGCCGCGCGACCACCTGGCGGAACTCAAAGCGCTCGATGAAGATCTCGCGAACGTTCTCGCTAAAGCCCTTGATGTAGTCCAGAAGGTTCGACGCGAGGTGGTTCGGGTCGTCGAGCAGCCGCCGGAAGTCGAAGGGCGACACGTTGTGGAAATGGACACCGGTCACCCGGTTCAGGATGGGCCCGAGGTTCTTCAGGTCCCCACCCTTCAGCGCCTCGTGGCGCTTCAGCACGTCGGCCTTCGACGCCTCGAGCACCCCGTCGAGGCGCCGCAGCACCGTGAACGGCAGGATGACCTTTCCGAAGTCGTACTGCTTGAAGTCCCCGCGTAGGAGATCGGCGATGCCCCAGATGAAGGCCGAGGCTTCGGAGAAGGACTGGAACTGGCGCGCCTTGGGCGCCTCGTCGGTGGGTAGGGGAAGCTGACTCACGGCGCACCTCTGGTTCCTTCGACCCGCGTCACCGCGCACCAATCCCTCGCCCGCGTCAGCCCCACGTACATCAAGCTTCGCTCCTTCCGCACCCACAGCTCCTTGTCCGCCGGGTCCCCGCCGCCCGGATACCGCGCCGGCACCCCCTGCGCGCCCGCGATGATCACCCGCGGCGCCTCCAGCCCCTTCGATCGGTGCAGAGTGCAGAGGAGCACGCAGTCATCAGGCCGCGGGGTGTCCCGGACCGTCAAGCGTCTCGGGCGAAGCCCGCGCGCCTCGAGCCGCTCCCCCAGCGCCTCGAGCGCGCGCTTCGTGCGCGACAGCACGAGCAGCGACGTGTCGGCAATCTCCTTCGCCTTGGCCGCGATGTAGTCTGCCTCTTCTGCGTCGCTCGCGAAGCTGTGCTCCTCGGTCGGCACGCCCGCGCGCAGGCTGCGGTAGCCCGCCAGCGCCCTGCCCTGGCCCTCGTCGAGCTCGTCGACGTCGAGGTCCTCCACCGTCGCCACGGCGTGGCGGCGGATGGCCTCGGTGGTGCGGTAGTTCAGGCGTAAGCGCCGGCTGGCGCGGCCGCGGGTTTCGATGCCCACGGCGCTCAGGCGCACGGGCACGCGGTAGATGCGCTGGTAGCCGTCGCCGCAGAGCGTCAGGCCGTCTTCGCGGAAGGTGCCCGTCTTCGGGTCGCGGGCCAGCGCCGCCAGCAGCCGGAGCTCGCTCGCGCCCACGTCCTGCACCTCGTCGCAGATCACCGCGCGGTAGGGGCTCGTCACCTCGTGGCCGACGAGCGCGCTCGTCCCCACCCGGGCCAGGGCCACGCCCTCGCCGCCGCCGCCCGCCCCGCGCGCCGCCTCGAAGGCGGCCAGCACCTTCCACACCTCGCGGCGGCCCTTTCGGTCGAGGCGGTGGCTCCGTCCCGTCCGCTTCACCTTCAGGTACTGCGTCTCGGTCCACGCTCCAGCGCGCGCCACCACGTGCTCGCGCTCGCTCGCGTAGAACTTCATGCCGCGGCCTGCCGCGTCGTGGGCCAGCGCTTCGTCCCAGCAGGGCTTCGCGTCGGTGATCAGCGCGTGCGGCTTGCCCGCGTCCTTCAGCACCGCTTGGGCCACCTTGGTCAGCGAGTGCGCCTCGATGCGTTCGCGAACCGGGCCCTTCCCTCCCGTGAGCTGGTCGATGCCCTCGCCGAGCTGCCGCGCGAGCGTGGCGTTGAACGTGGTCACCAGCACGGGCGCTTCGTGGCGCACCGCCAGGACCACCGCGCGATGAAGCGCGACCACCGTCTTGCCCGTCCCCGGCCCGCCCGTGACCTTCACCACGCCCTTCCGCGCGCGCACGTCCACCACTCGCCGCTGGCTCGGGTGCAGGAAGACGCGCCACGCGGCGAACTCGCCCCGCAGCGCACTGGCGTAGGCCTCGTCGTCGGCGCCGGGCTTCCAGATGGCCCCGGCGTTGACCTCGTCGGCCACCGCTTCGGCAAAGGTCGGCGCGGGCTTCGCCTCGCCGCGCGCCTTGGCCTCGAGCGCTTGGGGGTAGCGGGTCTCGATGGCGTCGAGGTCCTCGGGGTCCGTCCCGAGGCTCAGGAGCGCGTCGCCCAGCGCCGGCTCGAGGTGTACGGCGACCTGCGTGAGCACGCCTTCGTCGGGCACCTGACGAAACACGTTCGCCGCGCCGGGCTCCACGCCGAAGGCGGCGAACACATTGTCCGCGAGCGACGCGAGCGGACCCGTCGGGAGCTGCCAGCCCGAGGACGCGGCCGGCGTCCCTTTTTCCGCGGCCTCGAGCTCGCTCCGGAGAATACGGATGTGCCGGCCGACCTGGAGCACCTTGTGGCGCTTGGCCCAGTCGTAGGCCGGGTCGTGTTTGCCCACGTGGCACATGAGCAGCAGGTTCCCCTCGCGCTTGCACACGACGCGCAGCGCATCGCGGTTCACGCCGAAGGACACGAAGGGCACGCCGCGGAGCTTGTGCACGCGCACGGACCCGGCGCCCTCGTGCACCTTCAGGAGCGTCTCGTTGAGCGCCTTCCGGTGCGCTGCCTCGAGCTTCTCCGCCGACTTCCAGAAGTCGACGGTGCTCGCCAGCTCGTAGCTCGCGTTGGTCAGGGCCCGCCCTCCCCGGCCTCGGGGTCGCGCGCTTCGTCGGGACTCTCCTCGTCGGGAAGAGCCAGGCCAAGCGCGCTCGCCACGGCTTGGCGAGCGTTCTCGTCGTTCGCCGCCACCACGCGCCAACCGAGCTGCGTCACGGCGTCACGCTCCGCGTCCTCCAGGTCGACCCCCAGACCGACCTTCGCCTCATCCCACGCCAGCTCGAGCTCGGCCACGATGGGCTCGCCCACCTCGGCACCCACGCGCGGCACCGGGGCGCCAGCGTCGAGCAGCTCCTGCAAGAGCCGGCGGTGCTCCGGCAGCACGTTGGCGAGCGCCTCCTCCGCCGGCTCGGGCGCGAGCTCCGGATGCGGCCCGACCAACACGGTCTCCACCGAAGCGCACGGGGCCACCGTGGCGAGCAGCGCCTTCGCGTAGAGCTCGAGCTGCGCTTCGTATTGCCGCCGAAGCGTCGTGCCCGCCGCCGGGAGATCGCTCTTCCAGTCGACCACCACCCAGCGCTCGCGCGCCTCGTCGCGCGGGAAGCAGAGGTCGATGGTGCCCGTGATCACCCGCCCGCGCTCCTCGATGGCGAAGGGCGTCTCCTGCCAGATCTCAGGAGCCTCCCGCACGGCATCGAGCACCGGGTCCTGGAGGATCCGGCTGGCCACGGTGGCGCAGGCCGCGACGTGCTCCGCGCTCAGGCCCCGCTCGGCGCCCAGCGCATCGGCCAGGGCGGGCACGGCCTCGAGCTGCGCCTCGCGCGTCGCGCGCAAATCGAGCTCCTCGAGGATGGCGTGCACCAGCACGCCCCCTTCCCTGCCGACGCCCTGGCTCACGCCGGCGTCGTCGACGGTGCCCCGGAGGCGGCGCTGCCTGACCACCTCGCCCACGCTTCGCCATCGCGCGCAGGTGCGCTTCGAGGCGCGCACGGCTGCATGACGCTTGCGCGCCGCCGCCTCCCCCGCGGGATCGCCTTGCCCCCCGGGCGTCGCGAGAAGCTCGGCGACCCGCGGCTCGCGCCCCGGGAAGGCCTCGTCCGCGTAGCTCACCGGCGGAAGCGCATGACCGTGGCGGACGCGCACCTGCACGTCCGGCGCGATCGCGTAGAGGCTGTCGTGCTCCGCATCACGGGGCGGCAGGCCCGGCGCCAAGTGCTCGAGCAGGCTCGTGTCCTTCTCCGGACGCACGATGACGAGCTGGTCGCGGGGGCGCGTGGCTGCGACGTACATCAGCCGCTGACGCTCCTCCTCGAAGGCCGCCTTCTCGTCTGCCTTCGTGGTCTCCCAATCGGGTGGGTGGAGGTCGCCGACCGGCAGATGAAGCCTGCCCGCCTCGCGGTCCGCCACGTGACTCACCGAGTCCGCCCGCCGATCCAGATCGAGGAGGACCACCACGGGCGCCTCGAGGCCCTTGGCCGAGAAGACCGTCGTCACGCGGACGGCATCCCCCTCCGGGTCCAGGCGGGAGAGATCCCCCTCCCCGTCTTCGCGCGCGAGCGCGCGGAGACGCGTGAGCACCGCCGCGGGCGAGCGCTCCTCGGCCTCCACCTCGCGGAGGATGGCGCGGAGCTTGTCCAGGTTCGCGAGCCGTGAAGGCCCGTCGACGAGCAGGGACCAGACCGCCGTGGCCCGCGTCGCGGCCAAGAGGGCGTCGAGGCGCGGCACCCAGGACCCCGTGGGGTGTGTGCTTCGGCGAAGCCGCCGGAGCGTCTCGAGGGCCTGACGCACACCCTGGTGACCGTTCTCCTGAGGCACGTCGAGGCGCCAGCTCCCGCCCGCGCTCACGTGCTCGAGGAGCTCCGCCGCCGGAAAGCCGAAGAGGCCACGCATCACGTGCACGACGGCCTCGCCGTCGCCGGGCTCCTCCATCGCGCGGAGAGCGCTGAGCGCGAGCTTCACCTCATCGCTCCGAAAGAAGCCCCCGCCGCCCTCGACCACGGCTTCGACGCCCGCCGCGAGGAAGCGCTCGGCGATGGACTGCGCGTTGGCCCAGCGGGGGACGAGCAGCATCACGTCACCGAACCGAAGCGGCCGCACGCCCTCGCGGGTCGCGACGGTCGCGCCCGCGGCGCGGAGGTCCGCGAGGTGCCGAAGAACGCGGTCAGCCTCGTCCACGCCCCCGCCCTCGGCAACGGCCGGAGCGTCCAACACCACCACGGGATCGAGCGTCGCCTCGCTTCGGTAGGCCACCTGGGCTTCGAAGCCCGGCATGCTCGCGAAGGTCGCGCCCACCCAGCCGACGATGCCCGGGACGGAGCGGAAGTTCTGGCGGAGGCTCGCCACCCCCTCGGGATCCGCGCGCCGCACGACCTCACGGAGGTCGCTCCAGACGCTCACGTCCGCGCCGCGGAAACGGTAGATGGACTGCTTGGCGTCGCCCACGGCGAAGAGCCGCCCGGACGCCAGCGTGCACCTACGCCAGTCGGCGGCATCGCCACGCGCGCTGGCCAAGCGCGTGGCGACCTCGGCCTGGATCGGATCCGTGTCCTGTACCTCGTCGATGAGCAGCGCGTCGAAGCGCTGCGCGAGGCGCGCCCGCACGTCCCCGTCGGCCAGGAGCGCGGCAGCGCGGAAGAGCAGGTCGTCGAAGGTCGCGGTCGCGTCGGCTCGCCGCGCGGCGAGCACCGCGGGCACGGCATGCTCCCGCAGCCCGAGCACGACGTCGCGATGGAGCCGGGTCAGCTGCCGGGCACGCCACTCGTCGAACCCCTGAACCAGCGCCTTCATGGCGTCCTTCCAGCCCGCACCCGACCCGCTGATGGAGCCCCCGAGGTCCTTGCGGCTCGTGAGGAGCGCTGCTTCGACGCCTGCGGGACCCTCGGCGACGAGCGCACGCAGCTTGGCGAGGTAAGCCTGGTTCTTCACGGCCAGCGGCTGCTGGGGCTCGAGCGCCGCGTGACCCTCGAGGTCACCGACGTAGGCCGCGAGCTCGCCGAGCGCCGCTTCGAGATCGAGGGACACGGGCCCGACAGCGGGCACGAGATCGCGGCGCGCGAGGAGCGTCGCAAGCGCCGTGCGCTGCCGGGTCGGTGAGAGGAGCTCGTCGACCAGGCGAGCCCGCACGGGGTCCGTGGCGGCGAGACCATGGCGGAAGGCGCGCAGGGCCGCGCCGAAAGCGTCATCGCCGGAGCCGATGGTGGTCCCGGGCGCCCAACGCGAGGAAAGCGGCTCCGCGGCCAGGAGCTCGCGGCAGAACGCATGGATGGTGGTGAGCGTGAGCGCGTCGAGCCGATCGAGGGCTGCGGCGAGAGCGGAGGTGGGAGTCTCGGCGAAGCGCCGTTCGAGAGCGTCGCGCACGCGACGCTGGAGCTCACCAGCGGCCTTCTCGGTGAAGGTGATGGCGGCGACCCGTTCCGGATCCATGCCGCGGACGAGCAGCTCCACCAGCCGTTCGCTGAGGACCCGCGTCTTGCCCGAGCCGGCACCGGCCGAGAGCGCGACGCTCCGGTCCGTCTCGTGCACGACGGCGTCCCGCACGGCCTGGTCGACGGGCGTGGACGCGCTCACGCGACGCCCCCGGCATCGGTGAAGCTCTCGAGGATCGCCCGGAGCTCGGCATGCTCGAGCTCGCGCTTCTTCTTGCCGCGCCGCGGCTCTGCGCGCGGCGTGGGCTCGCGCTCGAGCGAGAGACCGGACGGCAGATCGCCAGGGAAGAAGCCCGCCTGGGCGAACTCGGTCGCGTCGGTGAGCGCGTCCAGAGCCTCGGCCGCGTGAGCGCCGTAGTCCGTCGCGAGCGCGCCGCCTGTCGCTCCGACCCAGCGGAGCTCCGTCACCTCCCCCGTGCGCGCGCGCCAGGCCACGGCCTCCAAGAGCGCCGCGAGCTCCTTGCCGACGGAGCGGGGTCCCGGCGGCGCTTCGACCAGCCACTGGAGCCCGCTCCCGACGGGACGGACAGCGCCGCCATGGAGCGTCCACGGCAGGTCCGGCGCAAGGGAGGTCGGCTCGGGGAGCGGTTCGAGCGGACCCGCGTGGGGATCCGCTTCGACGAGGCTCTTCACCAGGCCGTCGCGGGCGCGGGTGAGGCGCTCACCGAGCACCGCGTCGTGCTCGCCCGCCCGGTCGAGGGCCGCGTCGAGGCGCACCGCGAGCCCCGCCCGCAACCCCGGCGCGAGCTCCTGGCCAGCGCTGAGGACGTCGTCCGCTACCGCGAGCGCCTCGCGTACCGGGAGCTTGCTCGCGAAGGGGTCGAAGTGCTCGTAGAGCCGAGCCGGCGCGTAGGCCCCGAGCGCGCGGCGGTAGAGGAAACGCGCCGGACTCGCCACCAGCTCCGCCAGCTCCCGCGGCCGAAGGGGTGCACCCGAGAGCGCGGGCAGGAGCGCCGGGTCGACGAAGCCCGCGTAGGGGCGGAGATCGGCGGCGCGCTCGCCGCGCCGAAGGCGCTCGAGGGCGAGATGGAAGCGGAGCAGCCGGCGCGCCCAGCGGTGGTCGGCGAGGCCGACTAGGGCGGCGTCCCGCGCATCGGCGTCGGGTCCGTGGAGCCGTGCGAGAAGGTGCTCCTCGTTGCCCAGGGCCATCGTGGGGTCGGTGGGATGGCTCCGGCTGCGGCTTCCGCGCGGGTCCAGCGCGAGCTGGGCATAGCCCACGCGCTCGCCTCGGGCTTGGCTCTCGAGCTCGAGGAGAAGCTGGCTCGGCAGCAGCGGACGCCCCTGGAGGTCCTGGCCCGGACTGCTCAGCCAAAGCGCACCGACGGCCGCGCTGCGAATCGCCGCGAAGCGTCGTCGCTCGAGGGCGGCACGGTCCCGGGAGTGGAAGAGGCCGGCGCCGTGCGCGTCTTCGAGCGCCTCGACGAGGGCATCACTCAGCACCGGGTCCGCGCTCGGTTTGCGCGGAAATCGGCCTTGCTGGAGGCCCGTGACCACGACGCGGTCGAACGCTCCACCGAGAAGCTGCATGGGCGACACCACACGCAGCGCCAGGTCCCGGAGCGAGCCGCGAAGGAGCTCTCGTGCGGCGAGGGTATCGGCGAGCGTGAGCCGCGCATCGACCAGGGAGAGCGCCGGGCCAGCGTCGGAGCGTCCCCAGCTCTCGAGCAGGGTGGCGAGGACGCGATGGTCCGGCGTGAGGGTCCACCACTCGGCGAGGAGGCGCACCAAATCGCGGGCCCATGCCCCGAGCGGCTTGGCTGCGTCGGCGTCGACGGCCCCGTCGAGGGCCTGGAGAGCACCGAGGAGGGAACCGAAGGCCGCTTCTTCTCGCTCGAGCGCCTCCGCGTCGGCGTCCTCCGCCAAGGCCGCTCGCCGCTCCTCGCGGTAGGCCTCGAGGGCCGCGCACAGCCGTGACGCCCCGCGATAGGCCCCGCAGCGAGCGAGGAGCCGTCGCCAGCGGGCCCGGCCGCGCGTGGCGTCGGCGCCAAGACGGGCGCGCAGGCGCAGCCCCGGCAGCTGGAGGAGCTCGTACCACGCCGGGACGCCGTCCTCTCCCAGCTTCAGGCCGAGGAGATGGAGCAAGAAGCGCCCGGCGGGTGTCTCCGCGAGGGGCGGCCCGGTGAGCCACGTGGCGGGAAGCTCCGCCCGCTCGAGGGCGGCCCCGAGCGCGAAGGCGTGGCCCGGATCCGGAAGCACGATGGCGATGCGGTCGAGGGGTACGCCCGCGCGAACGGCCGCCTGCGCCTCGCGGACCGCTTCCGCGATCTCGCGGAGCGGGTCGGGTGTGCGCACGAGGGTCACTTCGGGCGCGCGGTCGTTCACCTCGATGACGGTGGTGCTCTCGGGAGCGGAGGCGGTGAGGCCGAAGCGCGCAGGAGGAAGCGCATCGAGGCCCGGGAGCGCGACACGCGCGACGGGCCGAGCACGGAGGTAGCGCTCCAACGTCCGCGCCACCGACCGGGGCAAGCGCGCGTCGCCGAGCAGGACCACGCCGACGTCGTCGCGGCGGCTGGCAGCCTCCGCGGCCGCGTCAGCGACCAGCGCGGGGCTGGCGATGCGCTCCGCGTCCCGAGCGGAGCCGACCCCGCGAAGCAACCGACCCAAGAGGGCGCCCCGTGCGCCGACGTCCGAAGCGAGGTCGGCGAGCCCCTCGAGCTCGCCCGCGCCGAGGCCGGAGCTCTCGAGTGCCTGAACGGCTGCGGTCAGCGCCGGCATCCAGCCGGGGTCGCGCATGGCCTCGCCGTGGCGGCCCAGGCCATCGTCGTGGCGCACGAGGCGCTGGAGCGTGTGCCGCAGCCAGCCCTCGGGCTCGGGCTTGCGACCCTTGGCGCGCAACGCCGGGCGAGCGAGCTCGTCGTGCAGCCGGAGAGGCGTCGAGAAGTGAACGCGAATGAAGGGCGTCGCGAAGGCGAGCTCCCGCCGGGCGAACGCACCGTTGGCCGCCGACGGCGTCAGTACGACGACGCGTCGATGCGGAGAGGAGGCCCGCACCCTCGCGAGCGCGTCGACGAGTGCCTCCCCCAAGGCACCGGATGATGTAGCCACCGAGACCGAACGTACGCTACACACGGGGCCTCGGGGGAGGCACTCGGTGCGGGAAGAATGCGCGTTCGCACGGAAGGGCGATCAAAGCGTCTCCTGAACGACCACGAGCGCTGGGAGGCCGCGATCGGGTCAATTCGTCGCTGGCGCTCATGGCGCCCCCGACCGGAGCTGGCGACCGCGCGGGGAGTCCAAGGGGACGATCGCGGAGCTTCCGCAGGCGCGGCACACGCGGGACGTCGTGGTCAGGCGCCAAAGGGAATAGAGCAACCCGGGAACGAGGAAGAAGAGCCAAAGCAGGAGCTCGATCAGGAAGCTGCCGCGGGTGTGCTTCTTGGAGCGCCCCGCCGTGCCGCATTGCGTGCAGATCATCGTGGCCACGACGGGTGGACGCGAGCGTGCGCGGGGACTGACGGTTCGCGGGTCGCTCGCGCCGTCAGTTCGGACGGCTACCCTCGTCTCTCGAGCCATGGGGAAGCGGGAGGCGATGGAGCGAGTGGTGCTGCGCGGCGACGTCGGCGCCGCGCTCGAGGCGTTCGACGGAGCCGTGGGGTTCGCGGCCCGCCGCCACGCGCTCGACCGGCTCGAACGAACGCTGCGGCACGCCGACCCGGGCAGCGTGCCCGTGGCCATGCTCGACCGACTGCAGTCGGCCGGCGTGGGCTCGGACGCCCTGGCCTTCGCCAACGCAGAAGTGCCCCCACACGCCGTGCACGTCGCCTTCGTCGAAGGAGGCGGGGAGGGGTTCTGCCGGCTCATGCACCTCGCGCACGATCTGACGGGGCGCGAGCCCGACCTCCTCGAGAGCGACGCACGCCTGGCCGTCGAAGACGCCGTATCGCTCGCCGCCAGCCACGGGGGTCGCCTTCACGAAGGCGGCTACCGCTTGCTCCCCTACGCGCCGCGGGCCTTCGAGGGCGCCAAGGTCGAAGGCCGCTCCCTCGCGGCGGCGGCCTTCGTTTCGGCAGCGAGCCGGTTCAGCGGAAGACCCGTGAAACGCGGCACCGTGGTGAGCGGAGCGCTCGCTGCGGGTGCCCTCACGAGCGTCGGCGAGCTTCCGGCGAAGGTGCGCGCGGCCGCTCGCCGAAGCGACCTCCGGCGGCTCGTCG
>JBCDGX010000111.1:0-11567 GCA_038750805.1 Myxococcota bacterium | reverse complement strand
GGCCTGACGACCATTCGCGGCGGCGCCAAGCATCCGGGCGTCGGCTTCAGCGTCGGCGGCAACCCCGGGCACCTCGAGGAGAGCAGCAAGACCTTCGGGGGCGCGGCCCTCGCGGCCTACGACCAGCACGTCGATGGAGACCTCGCCAACGAGCTCCTCGAAACCGCCGCCCAGATCCTCGCCTACCAGAACGCCGACGGCTCCGTGCGCTCGACCGACCGTCGCCCCCCGGTGGTCGCGGGGCTCATGCAGTCGACGCATCAGGCGGCGGCCACCTGGCGTCAGGCCTATGCGCGGAGCGCCGACGATCGTTGGCTCGCCCCCCTCGCGCGCGCCGAGCAGTACATCCGTTCGCGCGCCGTGGCCCTGACGGATGCCCAGGCGACCTACCTCCAGGACGTGAGCTACGCGACGCTCGGGCTGCTCGCAGCAGGCGCCGATCGGGGCGAGCGCGTGGTCCGCCTGCTCGGCGACGAGCTGCGCGAGCGGCAGAACGACGACGGTGGGTGGGGCTTCCGCCCCGGCGAGGCCTCGGACGCCTTCGCCACGGGTCAGGCCGTGCATGTCCTGAAGCGCCTCGGCGCGAGCGATGGCGACGCCGTCGTCGAGCGCGGGACCCGCTGGCTCGTCGCGCATCAGGAGGAGAGCGGCGGCTGGTCGACGGGAGGGGACCGGCGCGGCGAGGCCATGTGGGGCGTCCTCGGGCTGGTCAGCATCGACGTCCTGGACGTCGCCCTGGCCGGGCTCGATGACGGCCATCGCGTCGAGGCCCCCGCGGCCTTGGTGGCGCGGGCCCGCGACGCGCGTGGCGCCCCCGCAGCGTCCGTGGAGCTCCGCGTCGACGACGTCCCCGTCGCGCGCGCTTGCGCCGGCGAGGTGCGCGCCACCCTCGACCCCGGGACCCTGCAAGGAGGCGTCCACCGCGTCGACGTCGTGGCGCGGCGGACCGACGGCCGCGAGTCCCGTCGGCGCTACGCCTTCTACACGGGGGACCATTTTCTGACGCGGGCGGGGACGCGCTTCGAGGACGGCCAGACGCTCGTCAGTTTCCGCCAGCTCGCTCCCGGTGACGCGGGTCGCGTGCGGCTGACCGTGCGCCCCGCCGCGGGCGGCGAGCCCCTGCGCACCGTGGAAGAGGCGGCGCGCGAGGGCGCCATGGTGCTCGCCTGGGACGGGAGCGACGGCACGGGCGAGGCGCGTGGCAACGGGCGCTTCGTCGCCGAGCTCGCGTACGTGGACAATGAGGGCGACGTCCGCCAGACGCTCGAGCTGCCCTTCGTGCACGACACGGCGGCCCGGCAGGACGCGCGCTACGGCCAGGTGGCCGGTCAGCTCGCGCTCGAGAGCGAGGAGGACGCGGAGGTCGAGGGAGCGGTGGTCGAGCTCGTCGACGAGCGCGGGCGGGTCGTTCAGCGGACGACGTCCACGCGCAACGGGAACTACCGCTTCCGGAACGTGGACACGGGACGCTACCGGGTTCGCGTGCGTCGCCGGTCCCGCGGCGGCGTCGCCGAGGCCGAGGTGGAGGCGGCTCCGGCCTCCGCGGCGAGCGCGGATCTCGCTCTCTGAGCCCGCCGGCGAAGCCCGACGCGGAGCGCACCCCTCCGCGTTCGGGCTTCGCCAAATGGGGAACGCGACGGTCGGGGTTCCGGGCCCTAGACAGAATCTCGTCGAAATGCTGGCGTCCCTCGGGCGTCCAGACGGGGCCGGCCGCCACGACGGGCCGGCGGGGAGTGGGCCGGAGCTCGCGACCTGAGGGGCACAGCCGAAGCAAAGGCTGCCGTTCCTTCCTCGACGAGGTGATGATGCGACGCTCTCCGACCCGCCGCCCCCCGTTCTCCGGTGTCCGCCGTGCGGCCACCGAGCCTCCGCGCGACGGTCGGGTCCCGTACCTCCAGCTCCACGTCTTCGCCTTCGCGACCGTGGCCGCTGCGGTCGTCGGCCCCCTCGCTGCCACGAGCGCCGCGGCCGCTGCCGCTGCCGCCGTGGTGCTCGGCCTCGGCGCCGCCCTCGCCCTCGAGCTGGGCGACGGCCCCGCGGCGCCCATCCTCTACGCCGTGCCGGGCTTCGTGGTGCCCACCGCGCTCCTCGCCGGACCGGCGCAGCTCACCCTCGGCTCGGCGTGGCTGCCGGGGCTGGTCGGCGCGCTGGCCACGGCGGCGATCGTCAGCTCCGTGCGGGCCTCGCTCCACGAGCTCTGGGCGCCCGTCAGCCTCGACTGGCGCGGTCGCCTGGCCTCGGGGCTCGCCCGCGGGTGCTTCGCCATCGGGACGCTCCTCCTTCCCCTCGCGGAGGGGATGCGGAGCGCCGGAGCCGGGGCTCTCGCCTCCACGCCCTTCGTGCTGGCCTTCGCGCTGGCCTGCGTCGCCCTCGCCGGCGATCGCCGGCGGCTCCGTTTTCTCCGCCTCGTCGCGACGGATAAGCACCCCAGCAAGCGGCTCGTGGAGCTCGCGTCGCTCCGGACCAGCGTGTCGCTCGCGGAGCTCGCGGGGCTCACCGTCGCCAGCAGCGGCGGCGGCCTCGTCCTCGTCCACGCCGAAGCCCACGGCGCGGGAGCCTTCCGCGCCGGTGAGGCGAGCGTGCCCCTGGCTCTCGCGTCGCCGGCCGGCGACGAGCAGATCCTCGGGCAGCGCATGGTGACCATGGCGCTCACGGCCATCGGCGCGACGCTCGCCGTCGCCGTGCTCGTCAGTCGCTGAGGAGCGCGTCGCTTCGCACGAGGCGTGCGCCCGCCGCGCGCAGCTCCTCGAGCGCGCGATCGCCGTCGCCCGGCGCCAGATCGACGGCGCGTACGCCGTCGACGACGACACACACGCGGAAGCCCTCGCGGATCGCGTCGAGCGCCGTCGCCTTCACGCAGTAGTCCGTCGCGAGCCCCAGGCAGACGACCTCCTCCACGCCGCGCTCCCGGAGGAAGCCGGCCAGGCCCGTGTCCTTCCGGTGGCCGTTGTCGAAGAAGCCGCTGTAGCTGTCGATCGCCCTGTCCGTGCCCTTCGGGAACACGGGTGCGCCTTCGAGCGCGAGCCCCGGCGCGAAGGCGGCGCCCTCCGTTCCCTGCACGCAGTGGTCGGGCCAGAGCACCTGCGGGAGGCCATGGAGCTCGACGACCTCCCCCGGGGACTTTCCCGCATGCTGGCTCGCGAAGGACTCGTGGCCCGGGGGATGGAAGTCCTGCGTGGCGACGACGAGCTCGAAGCGCGGCATCAGCGCGTTCGCGACGGGCACCACGGCGTCGCCCTCGGGCACGGCGAGCGCGCCCCCGGGGAGGAAGTCGTTCTGGACGTCGATGACGAGAAGGGCGGTCTCGGGCATGGCGGGTTCCTTTCGCGTCTCAGACCCACATCTCGAAGCCCTCGCGCTCGAGCTCCCGGTAGCGCGCCTCGTCGAAGCGGTAGAGGCGGGCCGGGCGCCGGGGCACGTCGGTCTCGGTGTCGCCGGTGTCCACGACGAAGCCGAGGGCGAGCATCTTCTTGCGGAAGTTCCGCTTGTCGACAGGCCGCTCGAGGAGGGTCTCGTAGAGATGCTGGAGCTGACTTAGGGTGAAGCGCTCGGGGAGGAGCGCGAAGCCGATGGGCCGGTAGCGGACCTTTCCCCGGAGCCGCTCCCGTGCGACCTCGAGGATCCGCGCGTGGTCGAAGGCGAGCGTGGGCAGGTCCTTCAGGGGCCACCACGCCGCGGCCGCGGCATCCGTGGCGGCCTGCACCGTGTGGTCCCGGATGTTCACGAGCGCGTACCACGCGCAGCTCACGACGTGCTCGCGGGGATCGCGCCCGGGCGTCCCGAAGGTGTAGAGCTGCTCGAGGTAGAGGTCCGCGAGGCGGAGCCCGGTCTCCTCCTCGAGCTCCCGGCGGGCAGCGGTCTCGATGTCCTCGTCCACGTTGACGAAGCCACCGGGGAGCGCCCAGGCCCCGCGGAAGGGCTCCCCCGCGCGCTCGATGAGCAGCACCTTGAGGTCCTCGTCGTCGAGGCCGAAGACCACGGCGTCGACGGTCAGCGCCGGTCGCGCGTAGCGGTAGGTGAAGCTCATGGCGTCTCCCCGGCCTCCACCGCCGCCTCGAGGCGACGGAGCTCGTGCCCGTAGGCGTCCGAGAGGATGGGGAAGCGGCACCAGGTCTTCGGGTCGAGGTTCTCGTCGTCGACGTGGAAGCTCGGCGCGTAGCGCTCGCGCTTCCACTGGTTGCGCACCCAGAGCTGGAAGAAGCGCTTCGTCCACCCGAGTCGCGTGCGGGCGTCCGCCTCGGGGAAGAGCGGCCCGAGGCTCGCGTGCACCTCCCGGGGCCCCTTCTTGTCCCGGATGGCGAGGCGCTCGATGGCGTCGAGGACCGGGTAGGGCATCAGGTCCTTCTCGTCGGTCTGCTCCGCGCCGGCGGGCCGGAGCTCCGCCGTGGGCTGCTGGGCGTTCACGGTGGCGAGGGCCGGCCGGGGCGCGATGGAAGGCGTGCCCTCGGTCGCGAGCCAGCGGAGCCAGCGACGGAGGAAGGCCTTGTCGATGCCGGCGATGGGCGAGAGGCCACCGGCCGTGTCGCCGTCCATGGTCGTGTAGCCCACGGCGGCCTCGGAGCGGTTGCTCGTCGCCAGGAGGATCTGCCCCGTGACGTTCGCGAGCAGCCAGATGCTCGGGGCGCGTGAGCGGGCCTGCACGTTCTGGAGCGCGAGGTCGTCCCGCTCCCAGCTGAGGGCACGACCGAACGCCCGTTCGGCCACCTCCGTATAGCCGGCCACCAGCGCGTCGACGTCGAGCTCGTGGTGCGTGCTGCCCACGTCCTCGGCGACGGCGCGGGCCGCGCTCCGGGTCATCTCCGAGCTGTTGCGCGTCGCCTGGTAGGCCGTGGTCAGGAGCGCCCCGGTGAGCGCCGCCACGTCGCCGCTCTCCGGCAGCGGCAGGTGTCCGAGCGCCTCCCGGAAGCCCGCGGCGCCGAGCTCCGCGACCCCGAGCTCGACCATCAACCGAACGAGGTAGGCGCAGGCGGCGCTGTCCGCGCCGCCGCTGAGCGAGACCACGTAGCCCCGCCCGCGGCTCTTCACGAGGTAATCGAAGAGGCCGAGGGAGACGCAGCGTGCGAAGGCCTCTTCCTTCGAGAGACTCCGCGGCGCGATGGCGCCCCCTGCGTCCGGGCCTTCGCCGGGCACCTGGAAGGGGGAGCGGGCGACCCGCGCCGGCGCCGGTTCGGGGGTGAAGCTCGTGCGGCTCGCCCGAAGCAGGCGGACCGCGTCGATGTCCACGACGGCCTCGGCGAGCGCCAGGTCCGCGTAGCGGAAACGCTCGGTCTCGGCCCGGAGGCGGTCGCCCTCGGCGATCATCCCGTCGCCGTCGTAGATCACGCGGCCGGCCTCGTTGCCCAGGAGGTTGGCGTAGAGGTAGACGCAGCCGAAGGCGCGCCCCCCCTCGCGGACGAGGCGCAGCCGGACGTCGTGCTTGCCGAAGGCGAAATGGCTCGCGCTCGGGTTGAGCATGATGTCGACGCCGGCCTTCGCGAGGCGTGCTCCCGGTCGCTCGGCGACCCAGGCGTCCTCGCAGATCTCGAAGCCGAGGTTCAGGTCGCCGACGGCGAAGCTGAGGTCGCCGAAGGGTACGCGGCGTCCACCGCGTTCGAGCACGGTCTCGGCGCCGGTCGGCCAGGGGCGGAACCAGCGCGGCTCGTAGTGCACGCCGTCGCCAGGGAGGTGCTGCTTCGCCGCGATGCCGACGATCTCACCGTCCGCGAGGAGCGCCGAGGCGTTGAAGACCGAGCTGCGATGGGCGACGGGCAGGCCCACGCTGACGACCATGCCCTCCGTCGCGGCGGCGACGCGCTCGAGGCGCGCCCAGGCCTCCGCGGTCACGAAGGGCGCGAGGAACATGTCGTCGCAGCCGTAGCCCGTGAGGCAGAGCTCGGGGAGGCAGAGCACGCGGATGCTGCGGGCGCGCGCCTCGGCGATGGCGCGATGGATGGCGGCTTCGTTCCGATCCCATCCGAGCGGCGTGGTGCGGAGCGCCGCGACCCCTACTTTGATGCGTCGCATGGCGGAGGTCCTTCAGGAAGAGTGGAGGGTGGCGCTCCCGCCCGGTCCGAGGGCGGAGGCGAAGAGCGGGGCGACGGGCTCGACGCGGAGGAAGGCGGGGAACGCCTCCATCAGCTCCCGCGCGCGGGGATGCGTGTCCGTGCAGGCGATGCGCGTGAAGAGGCCGCTCGCCTGGATGCGCGCGAGCGCCTCGCCCGGGAGCACGCCGTGGGTCGTGACGGCCGCGATGCGCGCGGCGCCGGCCGCTCTGTAGGCGCGCGCGGCGCCCATCAAGGACCCGCCCGTACGGATCATGTCGTCGTAGATGACGACGGTCTTGCCCTTCACGTCGGCGGCGAGGGCCGTGACCTCCGTCTCCTCGCCGCTGACGCGGCGCTTGAAGACGAAGCCCGCGTCCACGCCGAGGTCGTTGGCGAGGGACTCGACCCATTTGGCGCGCCCCGCATCGGTCGCCCCGAGGACGAAATCCTCGCCGCCCGCGAGCTCGCGGATGAGCTCGAGCACCACCGGCGTCGCGTAGAGATGGACGGGCCGAACGCTCCCCTGGAAGTACTGGGTGATGCCCTCCTGGTGGAGGTCCATCAGCACGATGCGGTTGCCCGAGCCCGCCGTCGGGATGGAGCTCAGGAGCCGCGCGCGGGTCTTGGCCACGACGACCTCGCCGGGCCGCACGGCCCGCTCCTGCGTCTGGTAGCCGTACCAGGGGATCGCGAGCGTGAGGATGTGGACACCGCGGTGCACGAGCGCGCACGCCAGGTCGTAGATCTCGAGCGTGTCGGCCTCGTCGATGGTGCCGCCGAGGAGCAGCACGTCGCGCCCGGCGACCTCGCTCTCGACGCACCGGTAGCGCTCGCCGTCCGGGAAGGTGCGCCGCGTCAGCTCGCCTCGCTCGAAGGCCGGGCCGGCGCAGAGCATGTCGCGCATGTAGGCGTAGCGCTCCGTGCTGAAGACGGTGCAAGGGCGAGACGGGACGTTGTGGGTGGCTTCGGTCACGGGGTTTCCTCGTGTGAGTGGCGGAGCGTCTCCCGGCGGGCCGCGAGGCGCGCCTCGAGGCCGACGAAGTGGCGCTCCGGCGCGGCGTTCCGGGCGACGGCGGCGGGCATGGCCGCCTGCTGCGCGAGGCTGCGCTCGCGGATCGAGGCGAGCGTGGGGGAGCCGTCCACGCGCTGGCCGCGCTGGAGGACCGGCGCGAGGAGCTCCGTCCCGATGGCGTCCACCGGGAGCGTGAGCCGGCGCTCCGGATCCTCCGGGTCCACGAGCACGAGGGGCCCCTCGGCCGGCGGCTCGTCGAGGTCGAGGATGGCGTCCGCGAGCCATCGCCCCGCGGCGTCCGCGTAGCGTCGCACCCCGAGCCGGCCGGGGATCGAGCGCTTCACCGGGTTCTCGCTGAGCTTCATGCGCGGCATCCAGCGGCCCTCCTCGAGGACCGCCCCCTGCTTGTACACCCCGCCGAGGGAGGGTTGGTCGTAGGCCGTCACGAGCCGCGTCCCGACGCCCCAGACCCCGATGGGCGCGCCGGCGGCCTTCAGGGCCGCGATGCGGTGCTCGTCGAGGTCGTTGCTCGCGACCACGGCGACCGCGGGGAAGCCCGCGGCATCGAGCATGGCCCGGGCTTCCTCCGCGAGGGCGGCGAGGTCCCCGGAGTCGAGGCGGACGCCGAGGAGCTCGCGGCCCCGGGCGCGCATCTCTCGCGCCACGTCGATCGCGGCGCGCACGCCGCCGAGCGTGTCGTAGGTATCGACCAGAAAGACGGCGCCGCTCGGGAAGGCCTCGGCGTAGGCGCGGAAGGCCGAACGTTCGTCCGGAAAGCTCGTCACCCAGCTATGCGCGTGCGTGCCCGCGACGGGGATGCCCAGCGTCTGGCCCGCGAGGAGGTGGCTCGTGGCGCTGCACCCGCCGATGAAGGCCGCGCGTGTCGCGCCCATAGCACCGTCCGGCCCCTGCGCGCGCCGGAGGCCGAACTCGAGCACCGGCTCGCGCGTCCCGTCCGGCGCCGACGCGGCGCGGCAGATGCGGGCGGCCTTCGTCGCGACGAGCGTCTGGAAGTTGAGGAAGGTGAGGAGGGCCGTCTCGACGAGCTGGGCCTGCCAGAGCGGCCCCTCGACCCGGAGCATGGGCTCGTGCGGGAAGACGACCGTGCCCTCGGGGACCGCCGCGACGTCGAGGCTCGGCGTCGCGGTGCCGAGGAAGTCGAGGAAGGCCTCCGGGAAGGTCGGGGCGCCATCGGGCTGCGTCAGCCCCGCCAGGTAGCTCAGGTCCGCGTCGTCGAAGCGTAGATCCTCGAGCCAGCGGAGCGCGTCCTCGAGGCCGGCGGCGATCGCGTAGCCCCCGTCGAAGGGCGCGCGGCGATAGAAGAGGTGGAAGGCGGCGCGGCGCTCGGCGATGCCCGCGCGCCAGTACCCGCAGCTCATGGTCAGCTGGTAGAGGTCGGTCAGCAGCGCTTCGGACATGGGGGCCTCCTTCGCGGCTCCGGAGCGGCACCGCGCCTTCCGGATGCTTAGTGTTATGCGTACACTAAGTGGCCTCGTCAAGACCTCGTCGCGCCGCGACGCTCATTCAGGGGAGCGCCGTTGCCCCTCGAGGGTCTCGAGGAGCACCTGCGGTCGGTCGGTCATGATCGCGTCGACGCCGAGCGCGACCAGCTGCCGCATCTCGACCGGGTCGTTGATCGTCCAGACATGCACCTGGATCCCCTTCGCGTGGGCGGCGCGGACGAAGGCGGCGTCGACCACGCGGAGCTTGCCGTGCCGAAGAGGCACCTGGAGCGCTTCGAAAGGAGGCCGCCCGAAGCGTCCAAGGCCCGTGCGCACGCCGGCCCAGAACCGGACGATGCCGTTGCGCCCGGCGCTGGTGGGGACCGCGTCGCCCGCGAGGCGCCGGAAGCGCGCCGTGAGCGCGTCGTTCCCCGAGGCCACGAGCACGCGCTCCTCGACGCCGAAGCGTTGGATCGCCTCCCAGAGCCGCTCCGGGAGGCTCATGTCCTGACCCTTCATCTCGAGCGTGAGGAAGTGGTCCGGCCGGAAGAAGAGCACCTCCTCCAGCGTCGGGACCGTCGCGCCGCGACCGGTGTAGGGATAGGTCCGGCCGTCCGGCGTGAAGCGGCAACCGGCGTCGAGGGCCTTCAGCTCCTGCAAGGTGCGCTCGGCGACGGGACCCGTGCCGTCCGTGGTGCGGTCGAGCGTGAGGTCGTGATGCACGACGATCGTGCCGTCCTTCGCCAGCTGCACGTCGGTCTCGAACCAGCGGTAGCCCATCGCGTAGCTGCCCTCGAAGGCGATCAGCGTGTTCTCCGGGTAGCGCTGGGCGCCGCCGCGATGGGCCCAGGGCATGGGGCGGGCTTCGCTCGGCCCGAAGAAGGGACGGGACGGCGTCGGGGATCGCCGGGAAACGGACATGGCCGCGAGCGTAGGCCTTCGGGACCCGCCAGTCGCCCGCACGCGCTCGTCCGTGCCATGCTCCCGCGCCATGCGCGTCCCCGCCGCCGATGCCCCCACCGAGCGCCCCTACCGGCTCCCGGTGCGGATCTACTTCGAGCACACCGACGCCCTGGGCATCGCCTACCACTCGAACTACCTGAACTTCTTCGAGCGGGCGCGGAGCGAGATCATCGGTCTCGGGGAGCTCGTGCGGCTCCGGGAGCAGCAGCTCGGCTTCGTGGTCTACGACGCCTCCATGCGCTTCAAGCTGCCGGCGAAGCTCGGCGACGACCTCGAGATCCGAAGCCTCGTGCGGCCCATGAGCGCCGTGCGCCTCCGCTGCTGGCAGGACGCCTACAAGACGAGCGACGCGGGCACGCCCATCGAGCCCCAGCTCCTCGTGGCGGCGGTGATCGATCTCGCGTTCATCGACGTGCGCGGCACGCCCGCGCGCCTTCCCGAGGAGCTCACGGCGCGCTTCCGGGACGCGGCTGGATGAGCGACGCCCGCGGCTGGCTTCCGGCGGCGGCCGCGCTCCTGGTGCTCGTGGTCCTCGGCGCGGGTGGCTACGGCGCCTGGCGCCTCTACCGGGCCTTCGAGACGCCGCCCGCGCTCCCGCCCCCGCCGACGCCGGAGGCCTCGCCCCGCCCCGCCGACGCGCGGTCCCCGCGGGCCGAGGATGCCGGGGCCCGCGAGGGCATGCGCCGGCGCTATCGCCCCGGCCCGCACGTGCGCGTCGAGGGGCTCCTGCCCACGGGGCTGAGCGCCCTCGCCGCCGGCCCCGGAGCCAGCCGCACCATCGACTCGCCGTGGGTCGTCGCCGGGGCCGAGCTCCGTGCCGAGTCCCCGCCGGCCGGCGCGACGGCGCGGCTCGTCCTGGGCCCGGGCGAAGGCCCCGCGCCGCGGGTGGTGATCGTCGGCGTCCCCACGAGCGTGGCCATCCGAAGCCTCGGGGAGGACGTGGCCGGCGTCGTGGCCGAGCTCGAGGGGTGGCCCGGCACCTTCTTCGTGCCGAACGCGGCCCGGAGCGAGCTCGGCAACGTCAGCGTCGCCGGCGACGGGGAGGGACGCCTGGAGCTCGGCGTGGGCGCCGACGCGCGCTTCGTGCCGGAGAAGGAGACCCGGGTGACCCTCCGCCTCGCCGCCGTCGACGTCGGCGGCCGGCGTTCGCCCTGGGTCACGCGGGAGCTGCGGGTCCTCCCCGTCGGCGCCGGCGACGTGGAGGTCACGCTGGCCATGAGCGCCGCCACGGACCTCGACCTCTACGTGGTCGGGCCCGCGGGCGTCGCCGTCTACTACGGGCAGAAGTCCGGGGGCGGGGGCCGCCTCGACCTCGACGCCAACGCGGCGTGTGAGTCGAACCTCGGCGTCGACACCGAGCATGTGGTGTGGCCCCGCGGGAGCGCCCCGCCCGGCACCTACCAGGTCCGCGTCGCGAACTACGAGAGCTGCATCGGGGACGCGCCCGTCGACTACCGCGTCACGGTGCGCGCGTGCGGCGAAGTGGCGGTGCTGGCCGGCCGCTTCCCCGGCGCCGGGGACCCGCGCGAGTGCCTCATGGACCCGGCTCCCGGCGACCTCGCCTGGTGCCAGCGCGCCGTGACCTTCGACGTGCCGCCCTGCGCCGTGGCGCCGAAGCGCTGATCAGTCCCGCCGCGCCTCGACCTGCCGGAGCTGGTCCTCGAGTCGCCGGAGCTGGTCCTCGAGCTTCTCGATGCGCTTCTCGGCGTCGCGGAGCCCGCCGTCGCCGCGCGCGAGGCCCCGCCGCTGACGGTCGAGGCGCACCTGGTCCTGGAAGGGGAGCGTCGTCCGGTAGGCGTCGAGGGCCGCGCCCGCCTCCCGCGCCTTGCCGGCGACGAGCGCGGCCGCGGCCGCTGCGCGCACCCGCGGGACCTCGTCGCGGAGCGCGTCCACCAGCGCCTCCCGGGCGCGCTCCTTGGCCCGGCCTTCGAGCTGCCGGAGGAGCGCACCGATGGCCCCGGCCGCGTGCGGACGCACGGCCCAGCTCGGCGCCGCCGCGGGCGCGAGCATGGCGACGAGATCGTCGAGCACCTCGCTGCGCCGGGTCGCCGCCAGCGCCCGCAGCGCGCCGGCGCGCGCGAAGGGGTGTGCGTTGCCATCGCGCTTCTGACCGAGGTGACCCGCGAT
>JBCDGX010000110.1:0-11579 GCA_038750805.1 Myxococcota bacterium | reverse complement strand
CGCGCCAGGCGCTCGCGCTGACTCTGGGAGGCCCGGTCGAGGAGCGACTCGGGGAAACCCGGCAGGCGCGTGAGCACGAGGCCCGCCGCCTTCGCGGCGAACGGCGCCACGCGCACGGCCTGCGTCGCCCGGGAGAGCGCCCGCTCGAGCACCCCGCCCGGCACGGCGAAGGGGATCACCTTCACCGTCGCTACCAGCTCGCCGGTCCGCACTACGCTGCGCGCCGGCAGGGTCGCCACCGTCAGCGCCTCGTGGACCATGTTGACGCGATCGATGGCCTCGGCGTCGACCTCGAGGAGCCCGTCCGCCTCGGCGAAGACGTTCACGCGCCCGGTCGCCGCCTCACCGGCACGAAGGCCCGGCCCCATCGTCGCGTCCGCGAGCCGGCGCGCCGCCTCGTCCTCACCGACGTCCCCGGGCTCGAGCACCGCGACGATGACCTCCGTGAAACCCGCCGCTTCGAAGGCGGCGCCATCGGCCGCGTCGAGGACGCGCCCCTTCTTGAAGACCTGGAGCTTCGCGCCCTCGCGTTTCGGCAGGCGATGCGTATGCGCGAGCACGGCGCCGGCGAGCTCGCCGACGGGCAGCGGTCCGAACTTCACGACTCGGAGCTAGGCGCCAGGGTGACGATGGCCTCCGGGAGCTCCCGGGGCGTGAAGCCCTTCCGCAGGGTCTGGACGACCTCGGCGAGGATGGACACGGCGATCTCCGCGGGGCTTCGAGCGCCGATGGGGAGGCCGATGGGTCCGGCGATGCGCCCGAGCGCGTCGTTGCTCACCCCGGCGCGCTTGAGCCGCTTGAGCCGCGTCGCGTGCGTCTTCCGCGACCCGAGGGCGCCGACGTAGAAGGCCGAGCTCGCGAGCGTCACCGCGAGCGCCGGATCGTCGAGCTTCGGGTCGTGCGTCAGCGCGACGACGGCCGTCCGGTGATCGGGGCCGAGCTCCTCCATGGCGTCGTCGGGCCACTCGTCGACGATCTGGACGCCCGTCGGAAAGCGCGCGGCCTTCGTCCAGGCAGCGCGCGGATCGACCACGATGACGTCGAAGCCGAGCACGCCCGCCAGGCGCACGAGGGGCTGCGCGATGTGCACTGCCCCGACGCAGATCAGCCGGAGCGGCGGCTGGTGAGGCTGGAGAAAGGTGCGGCTCTCCCCGGCCTCGTGCACGAGCGCCTGGTCCCGGCGGAAGGCCTCCCGCGCGGCGTCGCCGAGCTCCCCTTCCAGGGCCTGGACGGCGTCGTAGGAGAGGAGTCGCTGCGTCCCCGCGGGCAGCTCGGTCATGAGCAGCACCGAGCGCTTCTCGGCGCGGGCGGAGCGCAGCTCGTCGAGGGTCGCCCGGTCCACGCGTCGCGCCTCAGTCCACGCGCTCGACGAAGACCTGGACGCGGCCGCCGCAGGCGAGGCCGACCTCCCAGGCGCGCTCGTTGGTGACGCCGTACTCGAGGAGCTTCGGGGCGCCGGCGGCGATGACGTCCCTCGCCTCCTGCACCACGGCCCCCTCGATGCAGCCTCCGCTCACGGAGCCGAGGAAGGTCCCGTCCTCACGGATCACGAGCTGGCTCCCGGCCGGCCGGGGCGAGGAGCCCCAGGTGCTCACGACGGTGGCGAGGGCCACGCCCGCGCCCTCCCCGCGCCAGCGCGCGGCGGCTCCGAGCACGTCCTCCTCGACGGCTCCGAACGCCGGAAGCGTCGTGCGCTCGTCCGCGTCGCCCATCGGCCTCAGCTCGCGTCCGACTCGAGCTGCTTCGCCTTCGGCTTGATGCCGAAGAGCCGCTTGATGCCGCTGACGAGCGCGAACCAGACGATGCCGAAGGCGCTGACGGGCTTGTTCTCCTCGGGCTTCTCCTTCTGGAGGAAAGCGATCTCTTCCTTCAGGGCGGAGATGCGCTTCACCGCGGCGTCGGCCGTGGCCGCGGAGGCCTCGGCGACCTTCTGCGAGGCCTCGGCCTTCTTCGCGGCCTTCTCCGCGCGCTTGGCGGCGTCCTCGGCCCGCGCGATCAGCGCCTCGATGCTGGCGATGGCCGCGTCCGAGCCCGCCGCGGCGGCCACGGCGGCGGTGTCCGTGCCGCCCCCACCACCGGCGCTCGGCGGCTCGTCGTCGTCCTTGTTCGCCTCTTCGAGGGCCTTCTTCGCCTCCTCGGCAGCCTTCGCGGCGGCGGCGGCGGCCTCCTCGGCCTCCTTGCCGGCGGCCTCGGTGGTGGCGCCGGCGAGCTTGTACTCCATCGCCTCCGCGAACTCGTTCGTGAACTTCGTGGAGACGTCGGCGATGAGCCCGCGGCCGAACTGCGCGGCCTTGCCGGTGATGGTGAGGTCCGTGGTGATCTCGGCCTTCGTCCCGCCGTTCGGCAGCGGCGTGAGCTGGCTGATGACGTCGGCCTTCACCGTGCCCTTGCCCTTGGTCTCGGTGCCCGAGCCCTTGAGCACGACGCGGTAGCTCGCGTCGTCCTGCTCGACGACGTTCACCTTGCCCTTGTAGGAGAGCGTCACCGGACCGAGCTTGATCTTGGCCTTGGCGACCCAGGTGCCGTCCTCGCGCACCTCGACGAGGGACGCGCCCGGGATGCACGGAACGACGTCCTCGGGGGTCAGGAGGAACTTCCAGGCGGCCTCCGGCGACGCCGCGACCTCGAAGCTGTTCTTGATCTCCATCGTTCTCCGTCTCCGCTAGCCGGCGCGCTCGGCCGCCGCGCCCGTATCTGCGGCCGCGGGGAGCTCGCCGCCACCCGTGCCCTCGTCTGCACCGCTCGCCGCCTTGTCGCGCACGAGCTCGGCGAGGATGGCGACGGCGATCTCCTCGTGCGGGAGCGGCCCGAGGTCGAGCCCGACGGGAGCCCGTACGCGACGGAGGGCCTCGCCGAGGCCCGCCTCCAGCTCGCGGCGGAGCTTCGCCCAGCGCCGGGCGCTGGCCACCAGGCCCACGAAGCGCGCGTCCGTGGCGAGCGCCGCGCGAAGCGCCTTCCCGTCCCAGCGGCCCATGGTGGCGACGACCACCCAGGTCCGCGCGTCGATGACGACGTCGCTCAGGTCCGCCTGGGGCACGACGCGATGCGCCTCGGCGCGCGGCGCGGCCTCCTTGGTGCTGACGACGACCTCGAAGCCGACGGTGCGGGCGAGCGCTCCGAGCGTCCGCGCGACGGGCGCGTCCCCCAGGATCACGAGCTGCGGCCGCGGCAGCCTCGGCTCGATGAAGATCTCGTAGCTCCCCTCGCTCGCGCAGGTCGCCGGACGACCGATGCGCGGCACGCGGCTGCCATCGCCTCCGGCCAGCTCGTCGGCGCCGACGAGGAGCACCCGCGGCCGCCCCTCGTCGAGGGCGGCCCGGCACTCGCGGATGACCGTACCGATGGCGCAGGCGCCGCCGACCCATCCGCGAAGCGTCCCGTCCGCCGTCACCAGGGCCTTGTCCCCGGCCTTGCCGGAGCTCGTGCCCTTGGTCCAGACCACCGTCGCGAGCGCGTAGGGCTCGCGGCGACGGTCGAGCTCGAGGCTCGCGGACGGTACGTCTTCGAAGGGGGTCATCAACGATCATCCTGTGGCCGTCGCGGACGCTCGGCCAGCGGGCGAGCGCCCGGGCGCCTACTCGGCCGCGGCCTTCGCCGCCTGAATCGCCTCCCAGACGCGGCCCGAGGTGACCGGCATCTCGAGGTTCTTCACGCCGAGGGGCTGAAGCGCGTCGAGCACGGCGTTCACGTAGGCCGCCGGCGAGCCGACGGTCGCGGACTCGCCCACGCCCTTCGCGCCGATGGGGTGGTGCGGCGAGGGCGTCACCGTCTCGCCGAGCTCGAACTTGGGCGTCTCGACGGCCGTCGGGATCAGGTAGTCGACGAAGTTGCCGCCGATGCAGTTCCCGTCGTCGTCGTAGTGGATGTACTGCATCGAGGCCATGGCGTAGCCCTCGGTGAGGCCGCCGTGGATCTGGCCGTCGACGACCATGGGGTTGATGCGCACGCCGCAATCGTCGACGGCGACCATGCGCTTGACCTCCCACTCGCCCGTGTCCGGGTCGACCTCCACGACGACGACGTAGGCGCCGAAGGGGTACGTCATGTTCGGCGGGTCGTAGTAGTGGACGCCCTCGAGGCCCGGCTCCTCGCCGTCGGGCGGGTTCGTGTAGGCCGCGAAGGCGCAGTCCTGGATCGTGACCGAACGATCGGTTCCCTTCACCACGAACTTGTTCGAGTCCCACTCGAGGTCGTCGGCGCTCGCCTCGAGGAGGTGCGCCGCGATCTTCTTGGCCTTGTCGCGGAGCGTCCGCGCGATGACCGCCGTGGCGGCGCCGCCCGTGGGCGTCGAGCGGCTCGCGTAGGTGCCGAGGCCGTAGGGCGTGTTGTCCGTGTCGCCGTGGCCGACGGCGATGTCCTCGGGCGGGATGCCGAGCTCGTTCGCCACGATCTGGGCGAAGGTCGTCTCGTGCCCCTGGCCCTGGGTCTGCACGCCAAGCTTCAGGATGGCCTTGCCCGTCGGGTGCACGCGGAGCTCCGCCGAGTCGAACATCTTCAGCCCGGCGATGTCGTACTCCTTCGAGTTGCCCGCGCCGACGACCTCCGTGAAGGTCGCGAGGCCGACGCCGACCATGCGCCCCTCCGCCCGCGCCGCGTCGCGCTCGGCGATGATCGCGTCGTAGTCGAGGATCTCGAGGGCCTTGTCGAGGGAGGCGTGATAGTCGCCCGAGTCGTAGATGAAGCCCGTGCAGCTCGTGTAGGGGAACTGGTCCTTCTTGATGAAGTTCTTCCGGCGGATCTCCACGGGGCTCATGCCGAGCTCGTAGGCCGCGTTCTGCACGAGGCGCTCGATGATGTAGCTCGCCTCCGTCACGCGGAAGGAGCAGCGATAGGCGACGCCGCCGGGGGCCTTGTTCGTGTAGGCGCCCTTCGCCGTGATGTGCGCGGCCTTCATGTCGTAGGAGCCCGTGCAGATGTGCACGAGGCCAGCGCGGAACTTCGTCGGCTGAGCGTCCGCGAAGAACGCGCCGTGGTCCGACGTGATGTGGCAGCGCATCGCGGTGATCGTCCCGTCGCTCTTCAGCGCCAGCTCACCGTCCATGTGGTAGTCGCGGGCGAAGCCCGTGCTCATCAGGTTCTCGGAGCGTGACTCGACCCACTTCACGGGCGCGTCGAGGAGCAGCGAGGCCGCCGTCGCGACGACGTAGCCCGGATAGATGGGCACCTTGTTGCCGAAGCCACCGCCGACGTCCGGGCTGATCACGCGGATGTTCTGCTCGGGAAGGCCGGCCACCAGCGCGAAGAGCGTCCGGTGCGCGTGCGGCGCCTGGCTCGTCATGTAGATGGTGGCCTTGCCGCTCGCGCCGTTCACATCCGCCACGCAGCCGCAGGTCTCGAGGGGCGAGGGATGCGAACGCGGGTAATGCGTGTGCAGCTTCACCACGTGGTCAGCTTCGGCGAAGCACTGGTCGGTGGCGGCCTGGTCGCCGGCCTCCCACTCGTAGGCGACGTTGTCCGCCTGACCCTCCTTGTCGGTCCGGATGATCGTCTCGGTGTTCTCGAGGGCCTTGTAGGGGTCGACCAGGATGTCGAGGGGCTCGTACTCGATGTCGACGAGCTCGGCGCCATCCGCGGCGATGTACGGCGTCTCGGCGATGACCGCGGCAACCTCCTGGCCCTGGAAGCGCACCTTGTCGGTCGCGAGCACGGCCTGCGTGTCGCCGGAGAGCGTCGGCATCCAGGCCAGCTTGTGGGCCTCGAGGTCCTTGCCCGTGACGACGGCGACCACGCCGTCGAGGGCCATGGCCTCGGAGATGTCGATGTTCTCGATGGTCGCGTGCGCGAGGGGCGCGCGGACGATGGCCATGTGAAGCATCCGGGGGAGCTTCACGTCGTCGAGGTAGTTGCCCCGACCTTCGATGAAGCGATTGTCTTCGATGCGGCGGACGCTGTGGCCGACGCCCCGGACGACCTTCTGTTCGCTGGGCTCCATGGCTTCCCTCCGCTCACTCGGCCGCGTCGGCGGCCTGCTCCTGGAGCCGCTTGCCGGCTTCCTGGATGGACTTGACGATGTTCATGTAGCCCGTGCACCGGCAGATGTTCCCGCTGATGGCGAAGCGGACCTCGTCGTCGGTGGGGTTCGGGTTCTGCTCGATGAGGTGCTTGCCGACGAGCATCATGCCCGGCGTGCAGTAGCCGCACTGGAGCCCGTGGTGCTCCTTGAACTCCTCCTGGATGACGTGGAGCTTGCCCCCCTGCTTGAGCCCTTCGACGGTCTCGACGGAGCGCCCGTTGGCCATGACCGCGAGATACGTGCAGCTCTTGAGCGGCGTGCCGTCCACGAGCACGGTGCACGCGCCGCAGTGCGAGGAATCGCAGCCGATGTGCGTGCCGGTGAGACCGAGCTCTTCCCGGAGAAAATGAACGAGGAGCATGCGCGGCTCCACGCTCTTGGTGTGCTTTCGACCGTTGACGGTGATCGTGACTTCCATGGCTCTCTCGCTCGTCTCGAGGCTCAGGCCTGCGCGCGCATGGCGGCCTTGGCGAGGCCGCGCTTCATGAAGGTGCGAAGGACGTTCTTTTTGTACTCGGGGGTGCCGCGGCTGTCCTCGCGGACCTCGGCGATCTTCACGGCGGCCTCCGCGGCGTCGGCGAAGAGCTCGTCGCTCGGGGCCTGACCGACGAGGAGCTTCTCCGTGTCTTCGGCCCAGAGGTTCTTCGGGCCCATGGCCGTGAGCCCGATGCCGGCGCTGGTGATCTTCCCGCCGTCGAGCGTCACGGCGATGGCCGTGCCACATGTCGCGAAGTCTCCGACCTTTCGCTCCATCTTCAGATAGGAAGACCCGAACGCTCCGGCCGGAACCGCGCAGCGAATCTCCGTCACGATCTCGTCGTCCGCGAGGTTCGTGGTGAAGATGCCCTCCATGAACTCGGCGGCGCCGACCTCGCGCTCGCCGCCCTTCTTCGAGCAGACGATCCGCGCCTTCAGCGCGATCATCACCGAGCCCCAATCGGCCTGCGGGTCGGCGTGGCAGAGCGACCCGCCGAGCGTCCCCATGTTCCGGACGAGCGGGTCCGCGATGAGGCGACCGGCGTCCGCGACGACGTGGTACTTCGACTTCATCAGCGCGTCGTCGCCGAGCTGGTTGTGCCGGCAGAGCGCACCGAAGCGGAGAACGTCCCCATCTTCGGACACGGAGTCGAGTCCGGTGAGGCGGTTGATGTCGATCAGCGTCTCGGGAGAGGCGAAGCGGAGCTTCAGCATGGGAATCAGGCTTTGACCCCCGGCGATGATCTTTCCTTCGTCCCCATGCTCGGCGAGCGCTTCGAGCGCTTCGTCGAGCGTGGTCGGCGCGACGTAATCGAACCTAGGCGGATACATCCCACGTGCCTCCTCGCCGTGCGATGCAGCACGGCCGAACGATTCAACCCCGACTGAAATGCAAGCCGCAGTTCAGAAGAGGACCGGACGGAAGGAAGTGTCGAGGACGGCATCCCCCGACTCGCCATCTTCCGAGATGAGTTTGCGCGTCGGGAAAACCTTCCACGATTCGAGATCGTCTCGACGCGGCCTAGGAGGCTATGGGCTCACTCTGGGACCGTCAACGCTTTGTCTGCGTAATTTCGCCCGAATTCTCGACTGAATTTTGACGCACCGCGTCGCAACACGCCGGGTCCTCGCCGACGAGGACGGCCACCGGGCGCGCGAGCAGCACGAGCGCGCCGAAGACCAGCCCGACGGCCAGGGCCGGCCGCGCGTTGCGCTGCCTCCGCGTCGTGCGCCGAAGGAGCCAGGCCGCCGCGAGGAGGCCCGGGAGGCTCGCCACCGCGAAGCTCATCATCGCCACGGCGCCGGCGAGGGGCGCAGCGGTGGTCGCCGCGAGGATCAGCGCGCCGGCGAGCGCACCGCAGGGGAGGAGCCCGTTGAGCACCCCGTAGAGCAGCGGCTCCCGGGGCAGGGCCGCGACGAAACGCTCGCTTCGGCGGGGCGGACGGCAGCAGCGGAGGGGGACGAGCGTCTCGGGCTTCTGCGCGCGAGGCCGGAGACTCCAGGCCGTGAGCAGCATGGCGAGCGCGAGGCCGACGCTGAGCAGCATGCCGGTGGTACCGAAGAGGGCGCCGGCGGCGAACGCGCCCGCCCGTCCGGCGAGGGCGCCGAGCAGCGCGTAGGCCAGGGCGCGTCCGAGCGCGTAGCGGAGGGTGCCGCCAGCGCCGGCACCGCGGAGGGCGAAGCCGGCGTAGCCGCCGCACATCAGCGCGCAATGCGGGGCGCTGATCAGCCCGGCGCCCGCGCCCGCCATGGCGGAGGCGAGCAGGCTCGCGCCCGCGCTCTGCACCTCCAGGATGGGCCCCGCGTCCATCGGAGAGGCATCCTCACGGCCTCCCGGGGCGATGACAAGAGGGGGCCCTGCGATCAGGTGTCGAGCGCCGCGTCCGCGGCCTCCCAGGCGAGCGTCGCGCAGCGCACGCGGCTCGGGAAGCGGCGGACCGCGAGGAAGGGGGCCAGCTCCGGCGCGGCCGAGGACGCCTCGTCGGGTCCGGTCTCGAGCGCCGCCCGGAAGCGAGCGACGAGCTCCGCCGCCTCGGCGCGGCTGCGTCCTTCGAGGGCCTCCTTCAGCGCCTGCGCGGCGGCGAGGCTGAGCGCACAGCCGCGCGCCTTGAAGCCGACCTCCGTCACGCGCTCCCCCTCGAGGACCAGACCCACCTCGACCCGGTCGCCGCAGAGCTCGTTCACGCACTTGGCGCGATGCGCCGCCGCCTCGGGCACGCGCGATCGGCGGGCCTCCTTCGCGCGCGCCACGATGGCCGCGTCGTAGAGCGCGTCGAGGTCGTCGGTCATCGGTCCCGGTCCCGGCTCATGCGAAGAGCGCCTTCGCGCGTTCGACGCCGCGGAGCAGGGCCGCGACGTCCGCGTCGTCGTTGTAGGCGCCGAAGGAGGCGCGCGCCGTCCCGTCGAGGTCGAGCACCTCCATGAGCGGCTCCGCGCAATGGTGGCCGCCGCGCGTGGCCACGCCCTCGCGGTCGAGGATGGTCGCGAGGTCGTGCGGGTGGACGTCCTCCAGCACGAAGCTCAGGGCCGCGACCTTGCCCGGCGCGCGCCCGATGATACGGCAGCCGAGGGCCTCGAGGCCCGCGCTGGCCTCCGCCAGGAGGCGCGCTTCGTGCGCGTGGAGGGCCGGCAGATCGAGGCTCGTGTACCAGTCGATGGCCGCTCGCAGCCCGACGGCGCCGGCGATGTGGGGCGTCCCCGCCTCGAGGCGATGGGGCACGCCCTTGAAGCGGCTCCGCTCCTTTTCGACGGTGAGGATCATGTCCCCGCCCCCCTGCTGCGGGACCACCTGCTCGAGGCGCTCGGGGCGCCCCCAGAGCACGCCGATGCCCGTCGGGCCGTAGAGCTTGTGGGCGCTGAAGGCGTAGAAATCGCAGCCGAGGGCGCCCACGTCGACGGGCACGTGCGGCACGGCCTGGGCACCGTCCACGACGCTGATGGCGCCGGCGGCGCGGGCCGCCTTGGTGACGGCCGCAACCGGGAGCACCGTACCGAGCACGTTGGACACGTGGGCGAGCGCGACCACCTTCGTTCGCGGCCCGATGCGCTCGAGGTAGGCCTCCGGCGGCACCAGGCCGTCCTCCCCGACGGGCACCCACACGAGGCGCGCCCCGGTCTGCTCGGCGACCATCTGCCAGGGCACGAGGTTCGCGTGGTGCTCGAGCTCCGCGAGCACGATCTCGTCGTCCTCGCCGAGGCGCGGGGCCGCCCAACCGCGCGCGACGAGGTTCAGGGCCTCCGTCGTCCCGCGGGTGAAGACGACCGTCGCCGGGTCCACGGCGCCGAGGAAGCGGGCGGTGCGGGCGCGCGCCCCCTCGAAGGCCTCCGTCGCCCGGCGGGCGAGCTCGTGCACGCCGCGGTGCACGTTCGCCATGTCGAGGGCGTAGGCCTGCTCGAGCGCCGCGAGCACGGCGCGGGGCTTCAGGGTCGTCGCGCCGCTGTCGAGGTAGGCGAGGCGCTTGCCATGGACCGTCTGCGCGAGGGCCGGGAACTCGGCTCGGAGGGCGGCGACGTCGAAGCTCATCCCGGCTTTAAAGTGGGGCTTTCAGGCCTCCGCGCCAAGCGCGAGCCGTCGATCACCGCGGTGTCGTTCCCGCGCGAGGCCTTTGCTAGGTTGCGCGCCATGAACGTCGTGGTGAACGGCGAGGCGCGGGAGATCCGCGCCCGCACCGTGGGCGAGCTCCTGGTGGAGCTCGGCCTCGGCGACCGTCTGGTGGCGGTCGAGCGCAACAAGCAGATCGTCCCGCGCGCGGAGCACGCGGAGACCGAGCTCGCCGAAGGAGACGCCCTCGAGGTGGTGCATTTCGTCGGCGGGGGACGCGGCGCGGGCCGGCGCGCACCGACGAGGACGCAGCGATGAGCGATACGATCCCCAGTCCCTCCGAGCAGGACGAGCTGGTCCTCGGCGAGCACCGCTTCCGCTCGCGGCTGATCACCGGCACGGGCAAGTACGCCGACCACGAGGTCGCCGCCGCCGCCCTCGCCGCCTCGGGGTGCGAGATGGTCACCGTGGCCGTACGCCGCGTCGACCTCTCGGACCGCAGCGAGACCTCCGTCTTCGGCGTGCTCGCCGCCGGGGGCTACACCGTGCTGCCGAACACCGCCGGCTGCTACGACGCCGAGAGCGCCGTGCGCACCGCCCGGCTGGCCCGGGAGATGCTCGACACCACGCTCGTCAAGGTGGAGGTCATCGGGGACCCGAAGACGCTCTACCCGGACGTGCCCGGGACCCTCGAGGCCTGCGCCACGCTCGTGAAGGAGGGCTTCACCGTGCTGCCTTACATCACGGACGACCCCGTGACCTGCAAGCGCCTCGAGGACCTCGGCTGCGCGGCGGTGATGCCCCTCGCCGGGCCCATCGGGAGCGGCCTTGGCGTGTGCAACCCCTACAGCGTCGAGCTCATCGTCCAGCAATCGAAGGTCCCGGTCATCGTCGACGCCGGCGTCGGGACGGCGAGCGACGCGACCGCGGCCATGGAGCTCGGGGTCGACGGTCTCTTGATGAACACCGCCATCGCCCAGGCGAAGGACCCGGTGCGCATGGCGCGGGCGATGCGGGCGGCGACGGAGGCCGGGCGCGATGCCTTCCTGGCCGGGCGCATCCCGCGCAAGCTCTACGCGACGGCGTCGAGCCCGCTGGAGGGCGTGATCGGCTCGGACACATGACGAGCGGCGCGACGCTGCTGGCGCTCGCCCTGGCGCTGAGCGCGCCCTTCCAATGCGCGAGCGAGCCGAACCCCGAGCGGCGCATGGAGGACTCCCCCTCGGAGGCGCTCTGGCATCTGGCGGAGCGCTTCGAGGCCGAGGGCGAGGACGCGGCGCGACGGACGACGCTCGAGGAGCTCGTGGAGCGCTACCCGGCCAGCCGGGAAGCGGGCTGGGCCCGCGACGCCCTCGCGGATCTGCCGTGAACGCCCCGCGGATCCTCGTCGTCACCCCGCCGGAGGGTCCGCTCGACGCGGTCCACGCGGCGCTCGCCGCCGACGGGCCGGAGGTGGCGGTGTGGCTGCGCCGACCGGGCGCCCCCACGCGCGCGCTGATGGAAGAGGGCGCCGGGCTCGTACGCCGCCTCGGCGGCGCCCGGCGCCTG
>JBCDGX010000109.1:0-11592 GCA_038750805.1 Myxococcota bacterium | reverse complement strand
GCCGCCCTCGACGCCCTCGGCGCACGTGTGCTGGGGCTCTTCAGCGGGACGGCGGTGGGCGCGCGGGCCGACCTCGAGCGCATCGCCCGGGACACCGGCGCCGTGGGAGAGGACGGCGCGCCGCTCGTGTCGGACATCGGCCTCGACGGGCGTGACCTCGACGAGGGCGTCGCCGAGGTCGTCCGCCGCCTCGTCGACGAGGGGCGCTTCGACGTATCCCTCGAGCTCGAGGACGCCTCGGACGACGCGGGCGACGCCCTCGCCCTCGTGCGGGACGTCGTGGCCGCGCCGCCGACACCCGCCGCGGGCGCCAGCGTTCTCGGCGACGCCTACGCCGGGGTGGTGCCGGGGACCCGGCTCCGGTTCGTTCTCTCGCTCTCGGCCGAGGACCTCCCGCCGAGCCCGGGACCCCGGCGCTACCGTCTCGTGGCCACGGTGCGTGGCGACGGGGTGCTGCCCCTCGAGCGGCGCGTCATCGACCTCGTCGTGCCGGGGGCCGAGGGCGCGGGGTGTCCGCCCTGAGCCCTTCCGGATCGGCGTGCTGGCCCCACACATGCGGCATGCGCTCCCCCTTCGTCCTCGCGCTCCTCGCCGTCGTCGCGTGCTCGGAGCCCGACGGTCCCGGACGCCGCGCGGCGCCCGCGTTGCCCGCCGTGACCGAGGAGGCCGCCGCCGAAGCCCCGGCCCCCGAGCCGCTCCCCTACGTCGAGCTCCGGACGGCCGGAGCCGGCGAGGGTGCCGAGCTCCCGATGGTCGTCGCGCTCCACGGGCGCGGGAGCGACGAGACCCGCTTCCTACGCTTCTTCGAGGGCTACCCCACGCCGGCGCGCATCATCAGCGTGCAGGCGCCGGTCGACGAGGGGAACGGTCGGGCCTGGTGGTCCTTCCGCGGCAAGAGCGGCGCCGAGGTCGCCGCCGAGATGCGGGGCCTCGCCGAGCGCATCGTCGCCACGACCCGCGCCGCCGAGGCGCGCTACCCGACGCGGGGCCTCCCGGCGCTGACCGGGTTCTCGCAAGGAGCGATGCTCGTCTACCTGCTCGCCCTCGAGCATCCGCGTGTCTTCGGCCGGGCGATCAGCGTCGCCGGCGTGCTCTTCGACCGCTTCGTCCCCGACGCGCTCCCCGCGGGCGTGCCGCCCATCGTCGCGCTCCACGGGAGCCGCGACCCGGTCATCCCGCCCTCGTCGGAGCGCCGGAGCATCGCCTCGCTCCAGGCCCGCGGCGCCGACGCCCGCTACCGCGAGTTCGACGACGTGCCGCATTGGATCATGGGCGAGCTGAAGACGGCCCTCCACGAGGAGCTCGCGGCGCCTACTCCCCCCCGAGGGGCTCCGTCGTCCGCGCCGCGATGACCGGCCGCGGGTGGTCCCCGCTTGGCTCGCTGGGCGGGGCGCTCTCTTCGGGCATGCCCTCCTCCTCGTCGTCGTCCTCGAGGGCCTCGGCCATGGGCCGGATGAGCCGCCCGACGCCGCGCTGAAGGTCCTCCAGGATGAGGTAGACGCTCGGCACCAGGAGCAGCAGGATGAAGGTCGCGAAGAGCACGCCGAAGCCGAGGCTGACAGCCATGGGGATCAGGAAGCGCGCCTGCACGCTCGTCTCGAGGATCATCGGTGCCAGGCCAAAGAAGGTCGTCAGCGACGTGAGCAGGATCGGCCGAAAGCGCCGCATGCCGCCCATGGTGATCGCCTCCGCCGCCGTGCGGCCCTCGGCGCGGTACGCATTCGTCGCGACGAGGAGCACGAGCGAGTCGTTCACGACGACGCCGCTGAGTGCGACGATGCCCATCATGCTGATGATCGAGAGCTCGTAGCCCATGAGGTAGTGCCCGAGGAGCGCGCCCACGATGCCGAAGGGGATCGCGCTCATCACGATCAGCGGCTGGAGATAACGCCGGAAGGCCACGGCCAGCAGCCCGTAGATACCGAAGAGCGCGAAGCCGAAGCCGGCCGCGAGCGCGCCGAGGCTGTCCCCCTGCTCCTGCTGCTCGCCGCCGAGCGAGAACGTGAGCCCGGGGACGTCCGCCAGGAGCGCGGGGATCTCCCGCTCCTGCATCTGGCCATTGATCTCGTTCGCGTTGCCGACGCCCTGCACGATGTCCGCTGTGACGCTGATGATCCGACGCCCGTCGAGGCGCTTCAGCTCGGTGTAGGCACGGCCTCGGCTCACGTTCGCCGCCTGCCCGAGCGGCATCTCGCCACCGTCCGGTGTGCGCACGACGAGGCTGTCCACGTCGTCGAGGCTGACGCGCTCCGCGAGGGGCCGGCGGACGTAGACGCGAAGCTCCTCGCGGCCGCGCTGCTGCCGGAGTGCCTCGCTCCCGAAGTAGGCGCCGCGCACCTGGCGCGCGAGGCCGGTCACGGTGAGGCCCCGGGCCCGTCCCTCCTCCGTGAGCGTGAGGTTGAGCTGTTCCTTGCCTGGGCTCACGCCACTGTCGATGTCGCGAAGCCCCGCGTACTCGCGGAGCTCGCCGGCCAGGCGGATGGCCGAGGCCTCGAGCACGTCGTTGTCCGGGTGGCTGAGCTGCACCTCGATGGGGGAGCCCGCGTCGGCTCCGACGCTGTAGCGGAAGGTCAGCGTCTCGGCGCCGGCGATCTCGCCGATACTCTCCCGCCAGTCCTCGACGAGGTCGACGGTGAGCACGTCGCGCTCGTCTGCCGGGACGAGGTACATCATCACGGTCGCGAGGTGCGAGCCCGAGCCGCCTTGAGACTGCACGGGGCCGCCACCGAAGCCCGTGCCGTCGCCGACGTCCGAGAGCATGCCCCGCAGGACGTCCTCGCCGCCGTGGGGCTCCACCGCGTCGTAGGCGGCCGCGACCATGCGCTCCTGAAGCCGGCGCGTGTCGTCGACGGAGGTGCCGACGGGCATGCGAAGAGATGCCGTGATGACGTCGCCCTCGACCTTCGGCAGGAAGCTGAACTGGATGCGCCCGCCCGCGACGAGGCCGAAGCATGCGACGAGCGTGGCGAGCGCCAGTGAGAGCGTGACGTACCGATAGCGAAGCGCCAGCGCGAGGACGGGCCGGTAGACGCGCTCCACGAACCAGGCGAGCCCCCGGTCTGCGCGGAGCTTGTACACGAGCTGCAGCGGAAGGAGGAGCGGGGTCAGGAGGAAGCGAAGCGCCCAGTTCATGCGGTGGCTGAGGTGCGCCGGCAGCACCATCAGGGACTCGACGAGGCTTAGGAGCAGGACGCTGATCACCACCACCGGGATGTTCCGGAAGAACTTCCCACTCACGCCCGGTACGAAGAGGAGCGGCGCGAAGGCGACGCAGGTCGTGAGCACGCTGAAGACCACGGGCTGCGCCACCTCCTGCACGCCGGTGATCGCCGCGCGGAGGAAGCCCATACCCTTCGATCGTCGCTCGTAGATCGCTTCGCCGACGACGATCGCGTCGTCGACCACGATGCCCAGCGTCACGATGAACGCGAAGAGCGAGATCATGTTGATGCTGAGGTCCCAGCCCGGCAGCAGCAGCAGGCTTCCCGCGAAGCTGATCGGGATGCCCAGGGTCACCCAGAAGGCGAGGCGCGGCTCCAGGAAGAGCCCGAGCACCAGGAGCACGAGCGCGAGGCCCAGCGTGCCGTTCCGGCGGAGGAGATCGACGCGGTCGGCGTAGCTCTCGCTCTGGTCGCCCCAGATGCTCGTCTCCACGCCCGGGGGGAACGTGCCCTGCTTCTCCTGGAGCCATTGGTGGACCGCCGCCGACACGCTGATGGGCGTCTCGTCGCCGACGCGAAACACGTTGAGGCGCACGGCGCGCTTGCCGAAGAAGTAGGACTCGCGGTCCGTCTCCTGGTAGCCGTCGCGGACCGTGGCGACGTCCCCGACCGTCAAGTCGGCGCCGTTCGGCTGGCTCCGGAGCACGATGTCCTCGAACTCCACGCCGAAGTCCCGGCGCTCGTCCGTGCGGAGCAGGATCTCCCCGCCACGGGTCTTCACGCCGCCGCCCGGGATCTCCACGGCCGAGGCACGGATCGCGTCGGCGACTTCGAGGAGCGTGAGGCCATGCTCGCGGAGCTTCGCCTGGGGGACCTCCACGGCGATCTCGAGGGGGCGCGTGCCCGTGATCTCGAGGTACGTCACGTCGTCGAGGCCGAGCAGATCGAAGCGCGCCTCCTCTGCGAGGTCGTGGAGCACGGACTCGTCCACGTCGCCGTAGAGCACGAGCGTCAGGACCTGCCTGCGGTTCGTCGCCATCGCGATGATCGGCCGCTCGGTGTCCTCCGGGAGGCTCGTGACCCGGTCCACCGCGCTCTTCACGTCGTTGAGGGCGCGGTCCGCGTCGGCGTTCGTCAGGAGCTCGACGGCCACCGTGGCGTTGCCTTCGGACGCGGTACCGCGCACCTCCTTCACGCCGTCGATGCCGCGCACGGCCTCCTCCACGGCGAGCACCACGCCCTGCTCGACCTCGGCGGGGCTGGCGCCGGGGTAGGGCACGGTGATGATCACCGTCTCGATCTCGACCTCGGGGAAGACCTCCTGCTTGATCTGACCGAGCGCGAGCAGACCGCCCGCGATCAGGATCAACATGAGGATGTTCGAGGCGACGGTGTTCTTCGCCCACCACGCCAGCACCCCGCGGCTCTCCTCGGCGGTGGGGGGATCGACGTCCGCTTCGCCGCTCATCCGCCTTCCCCTTCGGCTGCCGCTTCACGGCGGGCGCGGGTGCGCAGCTTCAATCCCGGCACGGGGCTCGGCACCCGGCTCGTGATCAACTGCTCCCCGGCCTCGAGGCCCTCGCTCACGAGCACCGTGTCCTGGCGTCCCCAGACGACCGTCAGCTCGCGCACTTCGAGCTCGTCGGCGTCGTTCATCACGAAGGCGCGGTTCCCTTCGCGTACGGCGTAGCGCGGCACCTCGACGACGTCTTCGAGGGGCGTGGCCGCGATGGCCACCTCGACGTAGGAGCCCAGGAGCAGCGGGAGGCCCGCGCCGGAGCCCTCGAGCGGGTCAGCGATCTCGACGAGAAGCCGAGCCATGGAGCCCGCAGGGTCGAGGTCCGGAAGGAGCCTCAGCACGCGTCCGCTTCGCTCGATGGTCTGGCCCCCGACGGCCTGGCGAACGACGACCGCCGAGCCCTCCTCCGCGCCGGCGCCGGGGATGCGCAGCGCCGAGAGCTGGGCGACGGGGATGGCCACCTCCACCCAGAACGCATCCGTGCCGACCATGGTCACGACCTGGCTGGTGGGTCCGACGAGCTGCCCTCGGTCGACGCTCTCCGTGAGCACCATGGCGTTGAAGGGGGCGGTGACGCGTGTCCGGCTCAGGTCGAGGCGGGCACGCTCGACACCGCTCTCGGCCGCCGCGACGCTGACCTCCGCGTTCTCCAGCTGGGGCTCGCGCCGCGCCAGCGCGCGGCCGGCCTCGCTCGAGTCGTCCGGGGCGCCGAAGACCTGCCATTCGCGCTCGGCGACGACCTGGCGCCCACGCTCGAGCTGGAGCTCGAGGTTGGCGCTGCTGAGGTTCGACTGCTGGCTTTCTAGGTTGAGGCGGTAGTCGCGCGCGTCGAGGCGGAAGAGCGTTGCGCCGCGCTCGAAGCGTCCGCCGGGCACGAGGTTCTCCGCCATCCAGCTCACGGTGCCCGTGACCTGCGGGGAGATGATGACGCGCTGGGCGGGGATGACCTGACCGCGGGCGTCGACGGCGACCTCCTGCGTCTCGCGGACGACCGGGCTCACCTCGACGAGCAGCCCCTCCTCGGTACGCGCCGTGCGGGGCGGCTCGGGGCGGCTCTTCAGGAGCGCCATGAAGGCGCCGACGCCGAGCGCGACGACGAAGAAGGGGAGGACGTACTTCAGAAAGACTTTCATCGCTCGGACTCCGCATCGCCGTCGGCGATGGAGGTGGGCTCGGGCGGTTCGAGCGCCGAAGGCCAGGTGCCCCCGAGCGCGCGATGGAGCTGGATGCGCTGGCTGACGAGCGCGCGGTTCGCGTCGAGGAGCTGGAGCTCGGTCGACTGCTGGGACTGGATGGCCGTGAGCACCGGGAGGAAGTCGCTGAGGCCGGCGCGGTAGCGGTCCCGGCTCGACGTCAGCGTGTCCCCGGCGATGGCGAGCTGCGTCCGGACGAGCTCGAGGTTCCGCCGCTGCTGGCGCTCGAGCACGAGCGCGGACTCCACCTCGACGAGGGCACGCAGCACGAGGTCGCCGAGCTGCTCGATCTGCTGCTGGAGCGTCGCGCGCTGCGCGTCCACGCGCCCGGCCGCGAGCATGCCGTCGAAGAGGGGCACGTTGAGATTGGCCCCGGCCGTGTATGTGAAGCCGGAGACCGTGTTGTCGGGAAGGTCCGCGTCGGTGCGGAACCACTGCCAGCCCGGCGAGAACTGAACGGTCAGCGAGGGAAGGCGCTCCGTGATGATCCCCCCCACGCGTCGGTCCGCGGCCTCGATGCGCCGCCGGGCCGCGAGGATGTCCGGGCGGTTCTGCACGAGCTCGCCGGGCACCCCGGCCTCGGGCGCCTCGCCGAGCTCCGGCATGGCCACCATCTCGCCGCCGAGGGCGTCGGCGTCGAAGCTGCCTGCGGGCTCGCCGACGAGGACACCGAGCTGCTGACCCGCCACCTGGAGCGTGCCGGCCGCGAGCTCGAGGCGCGCTCGGCTGGCAGCGGTCTGCTGGCGCTGCTGGTGCACGTCCACCGCGCTGGCGAGCCCCTGCTGGAAACGGAGGCGCGTCAGCTCGAGGTAGGTTTCGTTGGTCTCGACCTGCTGCTCGAGGGTCTGGATTTCGGCCCGCGCGTCGACGACGTCGTACCAGGCTTCGGCGACCTCGGCGCTCAGGCTGATCGCCGCCGCCTGCATGTCGAGCTCGCTGGCAACGACCTCGTCCGCCGCGGCGCGGGCGTCCCCGGCGCGGCGCGCGAAGAGGTCGACCTCGTAGCTGAGCGGCAGCGAGAGATCGAAGCGATCCGAGGTGTTCGCGCCGAAGAAGCCGACGGATCGCGAGCGGCTGAGGTTCGCCTGCACGTTGGCCGTCGGCCAGCGGAGCGCCGACGCCTGGCGTCGGAGCGCCTCTGCTTGCTGGATGGCCGCGAAGCGCTGCCGGAGCGTGTAGTTCGTGCGGAGAGCCTGGCCGATGAGCTGGTGCAGCGTCGGGTCGGCGTAGCCAAGCCACCAGGCCTCGCCGGGACGCGTGGCCGGGGCCGCGTCGGCCGTGCCGGCCTCCGTCGCATCGCCTGCGGTCGGCGAGGGCGCCGCGTAGTGCGTTGGCAAGGGCGCGGCGAGCACCGGGTCGTGCGTCGTGTCGTGCACGCACGCGGACACGAAGAGGATCACTAGACCGAGGCGGGGGAGAGGCATGGTCATTCGGCGGCGGCGGGGGGAGCGGCGAGCTCACGGACGAGGGCGTCGACGGCGGAGGGATCGCTCGCAAGCGCCCGAAGGGAGCTTGTGAGGTGCATCGGAAAGAGCGCCGCCATGTCGATGGGGTGCTCCAGGCGACGCGACATGGCCGGAGCTTGCAGGCGCGCCATGAAGAGGCCGAGGTTCGAAAGCCACAGCTGCAGCGCCTGGGGGAAGCTCTCGACGTCCCGGCGCACGCTCCCGTCCACCTTGCCCGCCTCGAGGGCGCGGATCAGGCGCCCGAGGCTCTCGTTCACGCGCCCTCGGTACGCGGCGAAGCATGGCCCCTCGTCGCTCTTCGCCTCGCTGGCGAGCATCCAGTCGAGGGCGAAGCGGAAGTGCGCCGGGTGCGCGGCGAAGTGCTCGCTCCAGGCGAGCATGAGGCTCCCGACCTGAGCGAGCCCGGTCCCGCCCGTCGCCAGCGCCGCATCGAGGCGCGGGAGGACCGACGCGATGTTCCGCTCGGCGATGGCGGCGCAGAGCTCCTCTTTGCTGGCGAAGTAGAGGTAAAGCGTACCCTTGCTGAGCGCCGCGGCGGAGGCGACGTGGTCCATGGTCAGCTGGCGGTAGCCTCGCCCCTCGAGCACCTGACGCGCGGCGTCGAGGATGGCCTCGTGACGGGCTTCCTTCTCGCGGCGACGGCGTTCGGCTGCGGTGGAGGACATGGTATGGCTCGCCGCATTCCAGTCGGTGAGGGGCCGCCAGGGTTACGACGAAATGACTCCGGGTCAGCGAATGACCCAAGGTCGGGGACATGGCCCGCCTCAGGCGACCCGAGAACGCGCTCGCGTCACACCGGGATGTCGGAGCCGCGTGAGGGAACGCGCAATCACGGCGCGGGCGCGGGCTCGTCGATGCGGAGCGTGGCGTCGGTGCGCACCGTCGTCACCCGCGAGCGCTCCCCGCCGGGCCAGCGCACCTCGACGGAGGCCACCCCCGCGGTCGTCCCGAGGCCGAAGTGCAGCACGGGCTCGGAGCTCGAGCCGTAGCCGTCGTTGCGCCGGTACTCGCCGATGAAGCGCTCGCCCTCGACGGTCTCGACGACCACGCGCGCGCCCACGGGGTCGACGTCGCGGCCCCGAAGGTCCACCCGGAGGTAGCTTCCACGCTTCGCGCTCTCGTTCCAGAGGAGCAGCGGGAAGCCGAGGGAGCGGACGCTCACGACGTCGATGTCCCCGTCGCCATCGAGGTCGCCGAAGGCGGCGCCGCGGTCGCGGTCGAAGTAGGCGGCGCGCGCGTCCACGCCGACGGAGGCGAAGGTGAGGCTCGCGCCCTGGTGCTGCCAGACCTGGTTCTGATCGTCGTCGGCGCTCGTGGCGTAGTCCACGTCGCCGTTGTTCAGGTAGAGGTCGAGCCAGCCGTCGTGGTCGAGGTCGACGAAGCGGCCGGCCCAGCTCGTGTCCTCGGAGCCCAGGAAGCACTCGTCGAAGCCGCCGGCGATGCCCGCGCGGTCTCCGTCGTCCGTGAACGCCGTGCCGTCCCAGCGCATGAGCCGGTTCACGCCGATGTTCGAGAGGTAGTAGTCCAGGTCGCCATCGCGGTCGTAATCGCCGGGCGCGACGGACATGCAGAAGAAGCCATCGCGCATGTTCGTCGCGGTGGAGACGTCCGTGAAGGTGCCGTCGCCCTCGTTCCGGAGCAGCTTGTTCGGATCCCACTCGGTGCCGAAGTCGTTGCAGACGAAGAGATCGGGATCGCCGTCGTCGTCGTAGTCGCTGAAGACCACGGAGAGCGTCGTGTCCGCGCCGGCGGTGAGCTGCGGGAAGTCGGCGCTCACGTCCGTGAAGGTGCCGTCGCCCTCGTTCCGGTAGAAGCGGTTCGGCCGGGGCTCCCGGCTCGGCCCGAGGCTGACGAAGTAGTTGCCCTCGTAGAGGTCGAGGTCGCCGTCGCCGTCGAAGTCCGCGACGGAGGCCGCCGTCGTCCACCAGGGACCGCCGCCCAGGCCGGAGGCGGTGGTGACGTCCGTGAACGTGCCGTCGCCGGCGCCCTTGAGGACGACGTTCTCGCCGCGGCCATAGAGGTAGACGTCGTCGTGGCGATCCCCGTCGAGGTCCGCCACGAGCAGGCCCTGGGGCGCCATGACGTCGGGCACGATATCGGCGACGCCGGCGGCGACGCTCGCCTCCGTGAAGCCACCGCTTCCGTCGTTCTCGAAGTAGAAGAGCCGCCCCCGCGGGCCCATGCCGCCGAAGCCCCAGCGGTCGACGGTGAACATCACGTCGAGGTCGCCGTCCTCGTCCGCGTCGAAGACCGCGGCGCCCCCGGCGACGTCTCCGAAGGAGTCCATGTCCGGCCCCTCGAAGCCGGCGGCCACCGTGCCCTCGCGGAAGCAGATGGGCCCATCGCAGGCGCCGGCCGTCGGGTCGAGGGGGGAGCCGGTGCACCCGCCGAGGAAGCAGGTGTCGTTCATCGTGCAGGTGTTCTTGTCCGAGCAGGGCGTGCCGTCTGGCGCCTCCTCGAGCACGCAATCGCCGGTCTCGGGAACGCAGACCTGCACCACGCAGCCGTCGAAGACCGCGTCCTCACAGGGGTTGGGCGTCCCTTCGCAGCGGCCGCTGAGGCAGCGGTCCTCGATGGTGCAGAGGTCGCCGTCCTCGCAGGGCGCTTCGTCGGGGAGCGGTCGCATACCCACGCAGGTCCCGGCCGTGCAGACGTCGAGGCGCGTGCAGCTCTCGCCGTCGTCGCAGCCCCAGCCGTCCGGACGGAGCTCTCCGGCGCAGGCCCCGGTCTCGGGATCGCATGCCGGGTCGACGAGGCAGGGGAAGGCCTCGGGCGCGCACACCACGGCCTCGCCGACGCAGGCCCCCAGAGAGCACGCGTCTCCGGTAGTGCAGGCGTCGCCATCGTCGCAGGCCTCGCCGTCGGTCACGGCGCGCTCGACGCACACGCCGTCCTCGCGCACGGCCACGACGCAGGGGGAGCTCGGCGGGGGACACTCGGCGGGCGCGTCCAGCACGCCGCCGGCGTCCACGAGCCCCTCGTCGGGCAGACCGGCGTCGGCGAAGCCCCCGTCCGCGTCCCCCGCGCCGTGGGGGGTTCCGCAGCCGAGGAAGAGAGTCGCGAGCGCCGGAAGGAAGAGGACGGCGGACGCGACGGGCGCGCCGCGCCCCGGAAGGCAAAGCACCCCCAGAAGGTAGCAGCTCCGCCGGCGGTGGCGATTCGGCCGCTCAGGCGGGCGCGGGCGGGGCGATCTCGAGGCGCACGCGTGCCCCGGGCTCGGCGGACTCCACGCGGACGTCGCCGCCGTGGGCCTGAGCGATGCGCCGCGCGAGATGCAGGCCGAGGCCGAGCCCGCCGGCCCGGGCCTCGTCCGCTCCTTCGAAGGGCGCGAAGGCCGCGTCGCCGAAGCCCGGTCCCGCGTCCTCGACGACGAAGGCCACCGCGCCGCCGCCGCGGTCCTCGACCTCCAGACGGACCAGGCCCCCGCCGTGCTTCTCCGCGTTGTCGACGAGGTTCACGAGCGCCCGGGCGAGGAGCGTGGCGTCGGCCTCGATGGGCACCCGCTCCGGCGCGTCGAGGCGCTCGGGGCCGAGGCCCTTCCGCTCGAGGCTTCGGCGGGCGAGGTCCGTCGCGTCCACGGGGCGCGGCTCGACGCGGCCGAAGTCGAGGCGCGAGCGCGCCAGGAGCTGTCCGACGAGCTCGTCCATCTCGACCAGCTCCCGCTCGATCTCGTCGAGCTGCCGTTCGGTGTGTTGGCGCTCGGGGGCGTCCCGGGCGAGGTCGAGGAGCACGCGGACGTGGCCGAGGGGCGTCCGGAGCTCGTGGCTCACCGCGGCCAGGAGCTCCTTCTGCTCGCGCATCTGCGTCTCGATGCGCTCGGCCATCGTGTCGATGGCGCGGGCGAGCGTGCCGACCTCGCTCTCCTCGCTCCAGCGTGCGGCCCCGACGCGGGCGTCGAGCTCCCCTTCGCCGAGGCGTTCGGCCACGCGGGCGACGCGGCGGAGGGGGCGCGCGAGCTTCCGGGCGACGATGCCGCTCAGGGCGAAGAGCACGCCGGCGCCGAGGCCGAGGGCCAGGAGCAGCCGCGAGGGCCCCGGCGGCGGGGGCAGGCAGACGAGCGCGGCGCCCTTGCCCGGCACCTCGAGGCGCTCGACGTGCCGCGCGCACTCGAGGGAGGCGCCGAGGGGCTGGCCGCTCGCGTCCTCGAGGGCGATGCGGACCTTCAGCTCGCGCTCCACGTCCGCGACGAGCGAGCGGCGCGACGCCTCGTCGTCCCAGGCGGCCTCGAGGCGCGCGATGGCGAAGCGCTCGAT
>JBCDGX010000108.1:0-11593 GCA_038750805.1 Myxococcota bacterium | reverse complement strand
CGCGGGCTCGGTCCGCCGGAGATGGGCGATGATCTTGGCGATCAGCCGGCGCACGCGGGCGGCGTTGGCCACGGCCCTCGGCGTCACGCGCACGCCCACGACCTTGGTGGTCAGCCCGGCGGCCGCCAGACCGACCGAGAGCCCCGCGACGGTCCCGCCGCTCCCGAGGGCCACGACCACGGCGTCCGGCTCGTCGAGCTCCCGGGCCTGGATCTGCTGCGCCAGCTCGAGCCCCGCCTCGACGTAGCCGAGGGCCCCGACGGGCGAGCTCCCGCCGAAGGGGATGCGGTAGGGGCGAAGCCCACGGGCGCGAAGGGCCGCCTGCACGCGCACGAGCTCCGGGAGAACCCGCGGGCCGCTCGTCACGGGGTGGGCATGAAGCCCGAGGCCGAGGCCCGCCCGGAGGTTCTCGTCGACGTGCGGGGTCCGCCGCTGAGGGGCGAGCACCGCGTGTACGTCGAAGCCCCAGGCCGTCCCGTAGCGCGTCGTCGCGAGCACGTGGTGCGAACCCCAGGCCCCGGCCGTGAGGAGCGCCCGCGCGTCCCGGGCCCGCGCGTCGCCGAGGAGCCACTCGAGCTTCCGCGTCTTGTTGCCGCCGTAGCGCTCGGCCACGAGGTCGTCGCGCTTCACCCAGAGCTCGCCTTCGTCGAGGGCGTGGCGCTCGACGGGCGTCGCCCTCACGAGCGGGACGTGCGGCAGCATCGAGAGCCGCGGGAAGCGGGAGCCGAGGAGCGTCATGAGCCCTCGGCGGGTGGAGCCTTCGAGGGACGCGGCGGCTCGGGGGGACGCGGCGGCTCGGAGGCGCGGGGCGGACGCGAGGGGCGGCGTGGTGGCGGCGGCGGACTCTCCGCCATGAAGCGGAGGCGCTCCTCGACGCGCTCGAGGAGCTCTCCCTCGAAGCGTCCACCGAAGGCCGGGTCGAGCACGCGCGCCCGCACGCGCCAGCGCAGCGGATGCTCGGGGTCGCGCAGGAGCGTCGGGAGCACGCCCGGGTAGGCCCAGGGCGAGCTGAGCACGGCGTCCCGAAGCGCCACACGCACGCGCTCGGCGTCCGCGAGCCCGTCGCCGTCCCCGTCGGCGCCCGCGAGCCCCGCGGGGATCACGAGCACCACCTCCTGCTCGCGCTCCTTGGTCACGTCCGCCGTCACCGGCGCCGCGAGGAGCTTGCGGTTCGGGACGCTCACGCGCTGACCACGCGCGTCGCGGAGGAGCACGGCCCGCGCGCTGATGGCCTCGACCTGCCCGGCGAAGCCCTCGCCGCTGACCCACATGCCCTTCCGCACGCGGCGCTCGAAGGCGAGCACGAGCCCGGCGACGAGATCGGGGAGCAGGTCCCGCGTCGACCAGCCGAGCGCGACGGCGAAGCCGCCGAGCGCGAGGAGGAGCACCGGGCTCGCCCGCGGCGGGAGCGCCCGGGTGAGCAGCGCGAGGGCGAAGAAGGCCCCGGCGAGACGCAGCGCGACGTGAAGCGCCGCGAGCAGCGTGGGCAAGAGCCCCGTGGCAGCGAGCCGGTCCCGGGTCCGCCGCACCAGCACGCCGAGCACGAGCGCGCTGAGGAAGCCCAGCAGCAGGAGGAGAAGCGCGCGCGGCGAGCGGTCGGTCCCGAAGATCTCCGCCAGCGCGTCGAGGCTCTCGAGGAGCGGCTCGGACTCGGGCATGGCCACGACGACCCGCTCGGGCATGCGCTGCGGCACCGCCGTGGCGACGGGGGCGGGGGTGGGAGCAGCCGCTTCGACCGGGCGTGGTTCCGGCTCCGGCTCCGGCTCGGGCTCGGTTGGCGCGTTTCGGGGCCGCGGCGGTGGGCGCCGCGTCGCAGGCGCCACCACCGGCGCGCCGGGCCGCGGTGCCGGCGAGACCTCGGCGCCGCGGATCGCGTCGACGGGCGTCTCGCCGTCCTCCATCTCGACGCCGAAGAGCTCGAAGGTCTGGCGGAGCTCGGAAGGCCCCGCGTCGGCGGGCTGCGCCGCCAGCGGCGAGGCGCCGACGAGCACGAGGACCAGAGCGCAGGGGGTCACGCGCGTCATGCCCACCCCCGCTCGTCGAGCACCCGAACGAGCGCGCCGCGAAGATGGACCGAGACCCGGTAGGCGCTGTCCTTCTGGGTGAGTACCCCGAGGTGCCGCAGGCGCGCGAGGTGGGCGCGGGCCGCGTCCTCGTCGATGCGGAAGAGGTGCGCCAGCACCGCCGCGTCCATCCATCCTTGCCGGGCCACCTGGTAGAGCACGATCAGCGTCTCGCGCGGGAGCCGTCCGAGCGCCGTGTAGCCGCTCGCGGGCACGTGGCCGACGTGCACGACGCTGTCGGTCTCGATGGCGTCGATGGACGCGAGCCAGAGGCGCAGGGCGTCGCGCACGAGCCCGCCGGACGCCGCGTGCAGATCGTTGAAGTACTGCTGGAAGGGCGCCCGCACCCGGCTCGCCCCGCGGGCCACGAGCTGCTCGACGAAGCCCCGCCCGCGCGAGCGCCCGAAGGCGTGGCCGTAGCCGCTCAGCCGGTGCCGCTCCATCACCGCGGCGCGAAGCTCGTCGGGGCTAAGCGGCTCCAGGCGCACGACCTCGGGGAAGGCGTCGTCGAGGGACGCGACGCTGCTCGCGTAGCGCCACCAGAGCTCTTCGGCCTGGACGAGCCAGCTCTTCTTACCGGCGGTCTTCACGACGCCATCGACGAAGCGCCGGAGCGGGTCGTAGCCCCCCGGCCGCGCGGCCGTCAGCCAGTGCAGCCCGTCGACGACGACGAGCGATGCGTCCTGGGCCTCCCGGAGGACGCGCTCGACGTCGTCCATGCGAGCGGGGCGCTCGAAGGCGAACTTCTTCACCGTCTTCCAGCGCCCGCCGCGCACGATGGCCGCGGCCACGCTGGCCTTCCCCACGCCATCGAGGCCCACGAGCGCCACGGCCCGGAGCCGCCCCTTGCCGCGCTCCTTCTTCGCCTCGCCGCCGAGCACGTTCCGCGCGTGACGGATCTGCTCCTCGCGCCCCGTGAGCACGTCGGCGGCCTCCATCGTGTCCGCGCTGAAGAGGCGCCGGTAGACGTTCGGGAGCTCCGCGAGGGGCTTCGGCGCAGCGAAGGTCTGCGGGCCGAGCACGGCGATGTCCTCGCGGATCTTCAGCCCGAGCCGGCGCCGCCACATCTCGAGGCGCGCGTCCCCGACGAGCGCACCGACCGCACGCCCGAGCTGCACGCGGGCCTCCGAGAGCGCCGAGGGGAAACGTACGGCGCGCTGGAGGAAGCGGCGCCGACTCGCCTCCCGCCGAAGCTCCTCGAGCTTCGCGCGGGTCACATCGCCGTCCACGAGCTGCGCCCGAAGCTCGTCCAGCGCGCCGAGGGTCGCTTCGTGAATGCCCGCGTCGAGGGCCTCCCCGAGCCCGGCGGCCTGGTCCGCGAGCCGGTCGACGCGCGCCTCCGAACGGTCGAGCTGGCCGACGACCATCTCCCGAATGAGCGCCCGGGTCTCCTTCGGGACCGTCTCCCCGAGGGTCACCTCGAGCTCCACGGTCGCGAGCTCGACGTTGAAGGCGACGAGGCGTTCGGCCTCGCGGAGCGCCGCAACCAGCGGCTGGAGCTTCTCGCTCGTCTCCCGCGACGCACGGAAGAGCTCGGGCCCGATGCGCGTCTCCCCGTGCTCGAGCACGAGGTCTCGGAAGGGCACGTCGACGCGCTGCACGGCCGGCGGGAGCCGCTGCGCACCGCGCATGAGGCGTCCGGCGATGACCCGGTAGCGGGGCGTGAGCGCGCTCGCCGCCTCGCTCAGCGCGTGCATGAGCGGCGCGAGCTTCTCCTCGTCGAGGAGCTCGGTCTGGAGGTCGCCGACGACGCGCGCGGCCTCGCCCGCGGTCTTCTCCGTGACCTCGGTGATCTGCCGGAGCGCGCCGGCCATCTCGTGCCCCGTGTCCGAGCTCGAGAGCTCCGCGTCGACGTGCTGGCGCGCCTCCGCGAAAGCCTGCGCCGCGCGCTCGGCCTGCACCGTCGCGCGCCGCCCCATCTCCCGCTTGAGGCGCCCGCCGTAGCTCGCGACGAGGTCCTTCACGCGCGCCTCGAGGCCGACGAGCTCGAGCTCCATGGCGACGAGCGCCACCTCGCCAGCGACGGACTTCCGCAGCGCCCCGAGGTGCTCGGTCAGCGCCTTCAGCGCCGCGACGCGCTCCTTGAAGATGCGCGAGGGCCGGCGCCGGCGCTCCGGGAGATCGACGCTGCAATACGTCGGCAGCTCGGCCTTGACGTCCCGGACGCCCTTCGCGAGCACCCGCGCCGTCCGCTTGATCGCGTCCCGGCCCATGCGCCCGACCTCGTCGAGAGCGAGGAGCAGCTCCTCCTCCACGTCGCCGCGCATCGCGGCGACCTCGGCGTGCATGTCGAGGTCCGGGTCGAGGCAGCGCGACGCGAGCGCGTCGTAGCGGTTCACGAGTCCGTCGAAGAGGTTCCGCGTGCGCCCGGCGAGGTGCCGTTCGGCCTCGATGAAGAGCGCGGCCACGGCCTCGAGGTTGGGCGGCGTCGCGCCGGAGAGGTGGAAGCGGACGAGGTCGCGGAGCGCCACGTCCCGCCTGGCCATCGGCTGCCCGATGAAGCGCGAGGTCCCGCGCCTCAGGCGCAGCCACCCACGCTGCACGCGCTTTCCGACGCCGTCGCTCGGCTTCGTGACGAAGCAACCCTCGTCGTAGGGGAGCGCCATGCGCTCGGGGACCTGCTCGGAGACCTCGTCGAGGCTCTGAACGACCTCGTTCGGGCTCCAGCCGTCGCTCTTCTCGAGCTCGGCGCGACGGCGGAGCAGCGCGCCGCGCCACTTCTCGGCGAGCTCCGCCTGCTCCGCGCGGAGGGCGGCGGCGAGCTCGCGCCGGGCGCTCATGCGCGCTTCCTCGTCCTCGATCTCACCGGCCTGGCGCGCCGCGACGAGGAGCCGCCGGTGATGACGAAGGAACTCGCGGCGGAGCTCGCGGAGGTAATCCTCGGCGTTCTTGCGGAAGGCGGCGACGGGGCCCTCGGAGACCGTCCGGCTGATGACGCGGAGGTCGTTCTCGAGGTCCCGCACGGTTCGGTCGAGCGCGACCTCACCCGTGCGCAGCGGCGGACCCCAGTCGACGGTGCCCTCGTCTTCGGCCCAGGGCGACCAGGGGCTCGGCTTGGGCGGCGCGACCTCGGAGAGCGGGGCTTCCTCTTCGGGGGCTTCCGTCGCGGGCCCCTTGAGCTCCCCCGCGAGGCCGAGGCCGACCTTGAGCAGCACGGGGCCGATGACCTCGTTGATCGCCACGCCGGCGATGAGGAGCGCGCCGAGGGCCTCGCCGGGCTCCCCGAAGCGCATGGACACGAAGCCCGCGAAAGTGATCGCGACGCCGGCCTGGGAGACGAAGCCCATCCAGCCGTACTTCTTCGTGCCCTCGTCCGCGTCGCCGAGCGCCGCGCCGAGGCGCACGCCGAGGTAGATCGCCGCCACGCGCACGGCGACGAGGCCGATGGCGAAGCTGAAGAGGTGGATGACCTCGTCGAGGTGGAGCTTCGCGCCCGCGAGCGTGAAGAAGACCACGTAGACCGGCATCGCGATCTTCTCGACCGAGTGGATGAAGGTCTCGCCGTGCCTCGAGAAGTTGGCGACGGTGAAGCCCGTCGTCAGGAAGATGAGCACCGGGTCGAGCTCGGCGTGGAGCTCCGTCGTGCGCGCCCAGCCGACGACGAAGGTCGCCGCGTAGACCACGCCGACGATGAAGAGGAGGAGCTCCTTGCCGACGTAGCGGAGGTAGAGCGCCATGCCCCCGCCGAGCACGACGCCGACGACGAGGCTCCCGAAGATCTCCCAGGCGAGCTTCTGCTCGAGGGGGACCTCGCTCGTGCCTCCGAGCTCGGTCAGGGCCAGCGCGCTGAAGACGCCGAAGAGGACGACGACCAGCACGTCCTTCAGGACGACGGCGCTGAGCACCGTGCGGGACATGGGCCCCTTGGCGCCGCCCTCGTTGATGACGGCGATGGTGGCGGCCGGCGAGGTCGCGAAGCTGATCGCCGCGACCGTGAGGCCCACGTAGATGAGCGCACGTCCTTCGACGCCTTCGAAGCCCGGGAGCGCGAAGTCCGGGTAGGTGCCGCCGATGGCCCAGACGTACGCCGTCGTCGCCACCAGCACGAAGACCAGCTGCGCGCCGAGCACGCCGAAGATGGCCTTCAGGCCCTTCTTCAGGCCCTCGATGCGGAGCTCGCCGCCGGCGGTCAGCGCGATCAGCGCGACGGCCAGGGTCTCGAGGGGACGGAGCTGCCCGATGACCCGGTCGTTGAGCACGCCCTCGTCGAAGGGCGGGAAGAGCCGGTAGGGCACGAAGCCGCTGATCGACGGCCCGAAGACCATGCCCGCGAGCAGGTAGCCGGTGATGTGCGGCAGGCGGATGACGCCGACGAGCTGGCCGATGGTGAAGCTCGCCAGGATGACGAAGCCGAGGGCGAGCATCGCCGTCGGGTCGTAGTTGCCCTCGTGCGCCTCCGGGCTGCCGAAGGCGTGAAGGAGGAGCAGGCCTCCGATGAGGAAGCTGACGATGACGAGCTGGCGGATCGAATCGCTCGCGCTCGGCGGCCCGTGGCCGTCGTCGTACTCGTGCTCGTCGTGGCCGTGCGGGTCGGCCGGAGCGAGGCTCTCGGTCGCGTCGCTCATCGCCGCCAGAACCCCGGCACCAGGAGCGCGAAGAGGGTGAAGAACTCGAGGCGCCCGAGGAGCATCGCCACGACGAAGAAGGCCTTCGAGACCGGCGTGTAGGGCGCGAAGTTGTCCGGGAAGCCCGCGAGCTCGTGGAAGGGCGCCGGGCCCATGTTCGAGAGGCAGGTGAGCATCGCGCCGAAGGCCGCCGGGATGGGCACGCCGTCGACGGTGCAGACGAAGAGCACGCCGACGCCGAGGCAGGCCATGTAGATGACGAAGAAGCTCATCACGTCGGCGAGGATCGGTTTGGCGACGACGCTGCGGCCCATGCGCACGACCTGAACGACGCTCGGGTCGAAGGAGCGCCGGACCTGGGCGAGGGTCTGCTTGGCCATCAGGACGATGCGCTCGACCTTGATGCCGCCGGCCGTGGAGCCGCTCATGCCCCCGATGAACATCAGCGTGAGCATGACCGTGAAGGCGGCGGCGCCGAAGGTCGAGTAGTCGTCGGTGGCGTAGCCCGTCGAGCTGATCGACGTGGCCACCTGGAAGTAGGCGTAGCGGAGGCTCTCGAGGCCAAAGCTCCCGGGATGGAGCGAGAGATTCAGGAGCGTCAGCAGCGACGTGGAGACCACAACGAGGCCGACGAAGGTCCGGAACTCCGGGTCCTGGGTGATCGTCCGGAGACCCCGGCCGCGGAGCGCGAAGTAGTAGAGCCCGTAGTTCACGCTCCCGAGGAGCATGAAGGTGGCGATGATCCACTCGACGGCGGGCATGCCGAAGCCGCCGACGCTCGCGTCACGGGTCGAGAAGCCGCCGGTGCTCAGCGTCGTGAGCCCGTGGCAGAGCGCCTCGAAGAGGTCCATGCCGGCGAGCCAGAGGAGCCCGATCTCGACGAGGGTGAAGAGCGCGTAGAGGCGCCAGAGGGCGAGCGAGGTCTCGGCGATGCGCGGCCGGAACCCCTCCGCCTGCGCGCCCGGCGCCTCGCCGCGGTAGAGGTGCTTCGCGCCGGCCCCGAGGCTCGGGAAGACGGCCACGAAGAGCACGACGATACCCATGCCGCCGAGCCATTGGCTCATGGAGCGCCAGAGGAGGAGCGGCCGGCTGAGCCGGTCCTCGATGTCCGTGATCACCGTCGCGCCGGTCGTCGTCAGGCCGCTGACCGACTCGAAGAGCCCGTCCCAGGGCGTCATGCCCGCGCCGAAGACGAAGGGAAGCGCCCCGGAGACGCCCGCGCCGAACCAGATCGCCGCGACGCTCACGAGGGCCTCGCGCCGGCTCATGGTCTCGCGGACGTGCCCGCGGCTGAGCGCGATGCACCCGCCGCCGAGCACCACGGAGACGAGCGCGGCGACGAGGCAGGGCACGAGCCCGCCCTGGGGGATCGTTGCGCTGGGCGCGACCACGTCCCAGGCGAAGCCCACGATCCCGCTCGCGGCGACGGCCACGCCGACACCGATCATCACCGCGCCGACGGGCCTCAGCGCCCCACGAAAATCGCGAAGGCGGCGGCGTTGGCGCGCCATCAGGCGCCGCGCCTCCCGCGGAAGAGGCGCTCGATGCTGGCGCGGGACTCGCGGCCGGCCATGAGGATGACCCGGTCGCCGTTCTCGATGACGTCGTCGCCGTTGGGGATGCGCACCTCGTCGCCGCGGACGATGGCGGCGATGAGCGCCCCGGTGGGGAGCTGGAGGCGCTTCAGCGGCTTCGAGGTCGCCGCGCAGCCACCGGCGGCGGTGAGCTCGACCACCTCCGCGGCTCCTTCCTCGAGCACATGCAGGCTGTGGAGCTGACCGGAGCGGGAGAAGCGGAGGATCTGATCGGAGGCGACGGTCCGGGGCGAGAGCACGATGTCGATGCCGAGCTGCCGGTAGATGGGCACGTAGTCCGCGCGCTGCACGATGGCCGCCGTGCGCGCCACGCCGGCGCGCTTGGCCATGAGCGAGGCCATCAGGTTGATCTCGTCCTCGCGCGTGACGGCGGCCATCAGATCGTAGGTCTCCACCTCGATCTCCTGGAGGAGGTCCCCGTCCGTGCCGTCGCCCTGCACCACGGTCACGTCGTCGTGCTCGGCCGCGAGCTTCTCGGCGACCTCCGGATCGCGCTCGACGATGGTGACCTGGCTGCCGAAGGGGAGGATCTGCCGCGCCAGCGACTGGCCGACCACGCCGCCGCCGACGATCAGCACGCGGTTCGCTTCGCGGCGCGTGCTGAAGAGGTCCTCGGCCTGGAGGATCGCCTCCGGGCGGCCGATCAGATAGACGGTGTCGCCGGGCAGGAGCACGTCCGCGCCGCCGGGCACGACGAGGTCCCCGTCGCGCACGTAGGCCGCGACGAGCGCCTCCTCGGGAAGCTGCAGCTTCGAGAGGGGCTTGTTCGCCATGCGCGTCGTCATCTTCATCTCGACGAGCTCCACGCGGTCCTGCGCGAGGTCGATGACGTCCGACGCGCCGTGGGAGCGCGCGACGCGCCCGAGCTCCTGGCCCACGAGCACGCGCGGGTTGATGACGACGTCGACGCCGAGGAGCCCGTAGCGGATGCCTTCCGTCCAGCGCGCCCACTCGTTCCCCTGGGCGCGGGCGATGACCCGGCTCGCGCCGAGCTGCTTGGCGGCGAGAGCGGCAATGAGGTTCACCTCGTCGTGGTCGCTGACGGCGACGACGAGGTCGGCGCTCTTCACGTTGGCGCGGTCGAGGACCTCCTGGCTCGCGCCGTAGCCCGTGAGGCAGGCGACGTCGTAGTGCTCCTCGGCGTAGGCGACGGCGGCCGGGTCCTTGTCGATGGCGATGACGTCGTGGCCGTCGGCGTGCAGCACCGAGAGCAGGTGCCGGCCGACCTCCCCGAGCCCGATGACGACGATGTACACGCTAGTGGTCCTCTCGCGCGGCGGGGCGCGGCCGCGCCGGAAGGGTGGAGGCCTCGCTTCGCTCCCGCTTCACGTCGCCGGCGTCCACGAGCAGCGAGCGGAGGATGCGCGGCGCGACGAGGTCGTGGAGAACGACGCTCGCGAGCACCACGGTGTAGGCGACGTTCACGGCCGTGCCCTCGAAGACCACCTTGAAGCTGATGGCCATGGCCACGGTGACGTCGCCGTGCGCGAGGAGCCCCTTCCAGAGGTCCCGGCGCAGATCGAGGCCGAGCACGGCGGCGCGGCTGGCGAGGATCTTCCCGATCAGCCGGAGCACGATGAAGACGAGGAGCAGCGCCAGCGTCGGGGCCCAGGGCGGCGCCTCCCAGAGGAAGCCCGCGAGCACGAGGAGCACGAGCGCCATGGGCTTCTCGGTCGTCGTGAGCGTCTCCCGGATGCGCTTGCCCGAGCGGGCGGAGCTCGCGAGGACGAGGCCGACGACGGCGTTCACCGCCAGCGGCGAGAGCGCGAGGAAATACGCCGCGCCCGAGGCGAAGGCGATGATCCCCACGAGGGCGAGGAAGACCCCGTTGGGCGACTCCTGACCGCCGAGGAAGGGCGAGAAGAGGAAGCCGAGGACCAGGCCGAGGCCCGTCTGGAGCAGGAACCAATCGTTCCAATCGAGCTCCGGGGCGCCGGCGGCGACGCGCTCCGGGTCCGGCAGGTGGAAGATGCAGAAGACGAGGCCGAAGGCGAGGATGACGAGCACGTCCCCGATGCGCGCGGACTCGCGGAGGTGGGACGTGATGGTCCCCTCGATCTCGTAGCGCCGCTCGATGACCGTGAAGGGCTCGCTCGAGTCCGAAGCGGCGGCGCAGCCGAGGAAGAAGCCGCTCGCGGCGGCGTCACGCCAGGTGCTGTCGAAGACGCCGAGGGCGGGCTCGACGAGGAGCGCGTCGATGTTGCCGATGCCGCGGAAGAAGAAGAGGTAGGCGACGTAGCCCACGATCGTGCCCGGGATGGCGTGGTGCCAGACCGCGATGCGGAGGCTGCCCGGGAGCCGGTTCATGAGCCGCTCGCCATCGAGGCCCATGCCCCGCAGGAGGCCGATCCAGCCCGCGGCGAGCGCGATGGCCGGGAGCAGCCCCGTGACGTCCGTGAGCACGTCGACCTCGGGCACGGCCGGGCCGAGCAGAAGACCGACCAGGATGTACTCGACGCCGCTGATGATCAGCGCGCGACGCTGGAGCCGGTCGACGACGAAATTCGCGAGGAGATACGCGCTCCCGATGCCCAGAAGCACGGCCACGAGCGCGACCGGCGTCCCCTGCGATCCCGCCTCCCCGCCGCCGGCGGCGAAGGCGAGCCCGGGCGTCGCCAAGATCCAGCTGGCCGGTACGAGCGTCCCCGCGAGGGCGAGGCCGGCGCGGCGAGACGGAGGCATGCCGGTGGATCCTGCCCGGGTTCGGGGCGTCACGGGTAGTTCCTTGAAGGGCGAGCGCTCCTCGAGCCAGCGGCCCCAGGACCGGGGCTCAGCTGAGCCGCACGCTCACGAAGCCTCGATCCGCGGCCGAGAGCCCGTCGAAGCGCCGGCTCTCGGGCCGGCTCAGCTCGTGATGCTGGCGCCGATGGCCCCAGGGGTTCCCGGTTGGGACGAGCCAATAGCGTCGCGTGGCGTGGAGGCCGATGCGCCGATCTCCGACGAACACGAGGGCGTCTTCCGATGGACCTTCGGGTTCCCATCGACATACGTAGCGCTTCCGGGGCTCCACGCGGAGCACGCCCTGATCGTCAACTCGGAACCCGCCGGCACTTCCGCGCACGACCCAGGATCCATCGCCGAATCGCCCCCACTGGGGCGGCATGAGGTGGCCGAAGACGATGTGCCTTCCGGCCAACGTTCGCGTGTCGAAGGTCCGGAGGATCTCGCCCTCGACCTCCGCCCAGGGCTGGCCCGCGCGCTTGCGCAGCCAGCGCGCCGCCGGCGCGAGCTTGTCGTAGAAGTGCTTGTAGACCTTCGCCCGGCGCTCGGGCTCGTGGAGCTCGGGATCGTCCACGCCGCGCCCGAGGCGCGCGAGGAAGGCCCGCTCCTTCATGCGCTCGACGCCGTGCGAACGCCGGCGTTCAAATCG
>JBCDGX010000107.1:0-11658 GCA_038750805.1 Myxococcota bacterium | reverse complement strand
TCCATTGGCTGAAGGTTCGAGTCCTTCATGACCCACCCCCGAACGCCCCGGTTCTGACGAGCCGGGGCGCTCCTGTTTTCGGCCACCTTCAGACCCCGGCGCGCAGCCCGAGGAAGGCCGCCACGCCGATGAGGATGGCGAGCGCCAGGGCGCCCAGCAGGCCGACGAAGCCCAGCCAGAAGAAGGGCAGGGCGACGCGCTTCCAGCCGGGCGAGAGCCGGTCGTGGTGCTCGAAGCTCCGCGCGTACCAGCGCGGCGGCCGCTCCCCGGCACGCCCGAGGCCGACGCCGAGGAGCGTGAAGTAGACGATCTCGGCGACCACCGAGCCCGCGCCTAGACCCACCAGCGAAAGCCACGCGATGCGGAGCGCCGAGGTGTCCGTGGCGAGGAGCTGGACCGCGGCGCCCACTCCCCAGAGCAGACCGATCAGACCGAGGACCCAGACCAGCTCACGCATGCTCGATCATGGACCGAGACGGGTCGAAGCGCGCGTCGCGGGCACCGTCACCCATGCGTGACACTTGACCTCCGCCATGAATCTGGATTCAAGTGCGGCCACCGGGGAGGCCGTCGCACGGGGGCGTCGGTTTGCCGTGGGGTTCCGCGCGGTGTCGAGGATGACGACGATGGCTTGGCGATGTGGAGAGCGCTTCCGGCGCCTCGGGGCGCTCGTGGTGGTGTGCGCGGTGGGTCTGATGCCCAACGTAGCGCTCGCGGGCGGAACGCAGTTTCCCGAATCGGGCACGCGCCCGCTCGCCCGCGGCGGCGCGTTCTTCGCGAGCGCGAACGATCCGATGGTGACGTTCTTGAACCCGGCGAACCTCGCGGAGATGCGGGGCATTCAGCTCGGGCTCAACGCGCACCTCGCCTTCTATCAGCTCTGCTTCAACCGCGCGGGTACCTACGGCGCCTACCCGACGGGGGAGGACGGCTCGCCGATCCAGCCGCCGAACGACTTCTCGTTCCCCGGCGCGATCGTCCAGGACCTCGACGGCAACGGCATCGCCGACACGAACGTCCTCGTGAACCCCTCGAACCCCGCCGGCCAGCCCGGGCCGGGCTCGACGATCGTCAGCCTGAACGACGCGAACTCGATCTTCACGAACGGCCAGACGACGCTCGCGGCCGTCGGCGACAGCGGAATCCCGGTGGGTCAGACGGCCTTCCCCGAGGTCTGCAACACGCCGAACATGGGCCTGGTCCCGCAGCTCGGCTTCACCTGGCGCGTGCACGAGCGCGTCGGCATCGGCATCGGCTTCTTCGCGCCCTTCGGCATCGGTGAGCTCGAGTACGGGCAGCAGCGCCGCGTCGCCGTCGACCAGTCCGTGTACGACCGGGACGGCGACGGGAGCCTCGACACGCGTCAGGCCGACTTCGACGCGAACGGCGACGGCATGATCGCCACGGACGGCTCGGAGACCTTCACGGTGCCCGTGAACGTGCCGAGCGACGCCGTGGACCTCGACGGCGACGGCATCCCCGACGCCCGCGACGTCCTCGGCACCGTGCCCGTGCCCGGCTCGCCCATCGGCATCCTCCCGGCGCCGACCCGCTACAACCTCATCGACCAGGACCTCAGCGTCGCCTTCCCGACCATCGGCGTCGGCGTGAAGGTCACCGACAAGATCCGCGTGGGCGCGTCCTTCGCATCGGGCTTCGCCCTCCTGAGCCTCCGCACGCTCAGCCGCTCCTTCCGCGGCGAGAACTTCAACGACGACGCGCTCTCGAACGTCGACGGGGCGGTGGATCCCTTCGTGCCGCGCGTGACCGCGTCCATCGCGGCCAACCCCATCGACAACCTCACGGTCTCCAGCACCTTCATCTGGACCGACGACATCGTGGCCGAGGGCGACCTCCGGGTGACGTCTGGCTACTACAACTCGCAGCCCTACGACGAGCTGCGCATCCGGAACACCGAGGTCTTCTCGCCCCAGCCCTGGCAGCTCGCCTTCGCCATGCGCTACGCGGACCGCATCCGGCCGCGGAACACGGGCCTCGAAGGCGGCGAGGACGACCCCACGCGTGCGTTCGGGGACGACCGGGTCATCAACGACGCGATGACCAACGAGAACTGGGACGTCGAGCTCGATCTGGTGTGGGAGCGGAACTCGCTCATCGACGCGAGCGCGATCCGCCCGGGGAACTGCGTGCAGTCCAACCTCGACCAGGACCCGCGGAACGGATCTTACCCGGACCGCGATTGCAGCATCCCGGCCAACTTCCCGCAGCTCGGGCCGCTCTACATCGCGAGCCTCGACTCGGCCGGCTCGATCCCGGGCACGGTGCCGAACGACGTGAGCGTCGCGCGGAACTGGCAGGACCAGCTCTCGCTCCGCGCAGGCGGTAGCTACAACGTCGTGCCCGGCGTGTTCTCGCTCCACTCGGGCTTCAGCTTCGAGACGAAGGGCATGAAGGACGGCTTCGAGCGCATCGACCTGGCGCCGCTGATGCGCTTCGGGGCGCACGCGGGGTTCACGCTGCGCGTTGGCCGCTGGGACCTCACCTTCGCCTACGCGCACATCCACCAGCGTGCGGAGACCATCACCACGGCCGAGGCCGGGGTTCAGCAGACCGTTAGCGATGGTCGCCTCCGCCAGCTCGCCTGCGCCGAGGACGAGTTCTGCGGCCGCCTCAGCGAGGAGGGCCAGCGCGCCCGCGCCGCGCGCCTCCCGCTCGGCCCGGGCGCCTCGGACGACGTCCGCCAGGCGTACGAGAACAACCAGGAGACGACGCCGCGGCAGAACGCGAACGGCCAGTTCATCGACGCCTCCGGCAACGTCGTGAGCGACCCGGCCGACGCGGAGCAGCTCGAGGTTCGCTCGACGGACTTCCAGACGCAGTTCGGCGAGGGCACGCGGGTGAACATCGGCAAGATCCGCTCGAACCTCGACGTCGTCAGCTTCTCGATCACCTACCACTTCCGCTGAGCGAGAAGGGCTCGGCGCCGGGCCCGCTCACGGACCGCGCGGCGCGCCCCCGAGCCCCCGGGCGCGCTCGAGCCAGGCTTTCACCTCGCGCCGGCGACACAGCCGGTGCCAGGTGAGGTGCGCCCATAGGGGGTCGGCCATCGCCGCTTCGAACTCCGCCCGGTAGGAGGCGTGGTGCGTCCAGCTCCAGGCGATCACCGAGCGCTCGGGGTCGAGGCTCAGGAGGTTCGACCAGGGCTCGCGGTTGCCGTTCCACAGGGTCTCCCGCGTGATGGCGCGTTTCATGGTCCGCCGGATCACCTGCCGGAGGACCACGCCGCGGGGAAGATCGAGCCACACGAGCGCGTCCGCCGACTGCCAGAGGCGCTCGCGATGCGCGGCGTAGTTCCCGTCGGCGACCCAGCGCGGGTGGCGCCGGAGAAACGCGGCGATGTTCGCGTCGACCTCCGCGTCGGGCGCGCGCGTCCAGCCGGCCTGGTGGTGAAGGGCGTCGAGCTCGAGGCGCGCGTAGCCGAGGCGCTCGAGCGCCCGGGCGAGCGTCGTCTTCCCCGCGCCGGAGCTCCCGACGACGCACACGCGCTCGGCGAGCTCGGGCATCGGCGCCTCAGTTGACGTTCAGCTCGGTGGGCGCCGCCGGCCGGGCCGTCGCCTGAAGCCACCACTGGCTCAGGGCCGGCCAGAGCCGCTTGCGCGCGGACTTGCTGACCACGGAGCTCACGTGCCCGCCGTTCAGGTGGCTGTGCGTCACGTCCTTCGCGCCGACGAGCTCGGCGAGGGGCGCCGCGGCCTCCTTCGGCACGATGTAGTCGTGCTCGAAGCTGATGACGTGCGTCGGGCAGGTCACGTGGCCGAGGTCCACGCGGCGCCCGTCGAGGCGGAGCGTGCCCTGCACGAGCCCGTCGCGCTGGTAGAGCTCCTTCACCCAGGTCCGAAAGACCTCGCCGGGCAGGCTCACGTTGTCGTTCGCCCACTTCTCCTTGGCGAGGTAGCCGGCGAGGAAGTCCTCGGTCCAGCGCCCGTCCCGCATGGCCTGGTCCATGAGGTAGAGGCCCTTCGAGAGGGTCAGCGTCGGCTTGAGCAGCTGGAAGCTCGCGACGAGGAGCGGCCAGGGCACGTTGCCGAAGGCGTCGACCAGCGCGTCGGCGTCGAAGGTCGGCGCGTTCGTCCAGGTCGAGAGGAGCCCGCCGTCGTGGAAGCTGACGGGGCCCGCGAGGCTGGTCAGGGACGCCACGCGGTTCGGGAGCGCGTGGCCCGGGTCGCCGGCGACGGCCGCGTGGATCGTCGCGAGCGTACCGCCCATGCAGTAGCCGAGGAGGTGGGCGCGGGGCGCGCCGCTGAGCTCCGTCGCCCGCCGGATCGCGCGGCCGATGCTCCGGATGACCACGTCCTCGAAGCGGAGGTAGCGGTCCTCGGGGCCCGGCGTGCCCCAGTCGATGACGAAGACGTCGTGCCCCTCGTCGACGAGGTACTCGACGAAGCTCCGGCCGGGCATGAGGTCGAGGACGTACCAGCGGTTGATCAGCGAGGGCACCATGAGGATCGGCGTCCGCGCGGTGGGCGCCTCGGGCCCGCGGAAGCGGAGCAGGCGCCACTTGTTCTCGGCGAAGACGACGTCGTGCGGCGTCTTCCCCACGTCCGGCTCGGGGCGGCGGCTCAGGCGGGCGAGACGGCTCGTGGCCTTGACGATGCGAAACACGGCGTGACTCCTGCGCGGCTCCGTCTAGGCACGGGCCTAGCGGCCGGGGCCGCTTCCCCCATCGTACAGCGCGGCCAGCCGATCGCCGAAGCGCTCCACGACGCGCTTGCGCTTCACCTTCAGCGTCGGCGTGAGGAAGCCGCCTTCGATGGTCAGGGGCTCCTCGAAGACGGCGAACTTCTTGATGGTCTCGAAGCGCGCCAGCTCGGCGTTCACGCGCTCGACCGAGGGCGCGAGGGCGGCGCGGAGCGCGTCGCCGGTGTGGGCCGCGCGTGCCTCCAGGCTCGGCCAGAGGCCGGCGACGAGGTACTTCCGCCCGTCGCCATAGACCACGCAATGGTCGACGAGGGGGTCGTGCTGGAAGCGGATCTCGATGTTCGCCGGCGCCACGTTCTTGCCGCCCGCGGTCACGAGGATGTCCTTCTTCCGGTCGACGATCTGGAGAAAGCCGTCTTCGGTGAAGCGCCCGATATCGCCCGTGCGGAACCAGCCCTCGGCGTCGAAGGCCTCGGCCGTCGCCTCCGCGTTCCGGTGGTAACCCGAAAAGACGTTCGGTCCGCGCGCCAGGATCTCCCCGTCCTCGGCGAGCTTCAGCTCCACGGAGGGGAGGGGCTTGCCGACCGTGTCGAAGCGGAAATCGTCGAGCCGGTTGAGCGTGAGCGTGGGACTGCACTCGGTCAGCCCGTAGCCCTCGATGATCAGGAGGCCGCTCTCGTGGAAGAGCTCCTTCACCTCGCGCTTCAGGCCGGCCCCGCCGCTGAGGCAGAAGCTGAGCCGGTCGCCGGTGAGGGCCCGAAGCGCCTCACCGGGGCCGCCGGCCAGGGTCGCGAGCTTCTCCCACACGCTCGGGACGCTCATGAAGACGTGCGGCCGGACGAGGGGGAGGAGCTCGAGGATCGCCGCCGGCGAGCAGAGGTAGCTGGTCCAGCCGAGCTGGTTGCCGAGGCAGGCCTCGCCGAAGCCGAAGATATGGCTCATGGGCAGCCAGAGGAGGTCGACCATGCCCTCCTCGACGAGGGGGCCGTTGCAGCGAAGCCAATCGCTCCCGTTCTCGCCGACGTTCCGATGCGTGAGGGGCACGCCCTTGGGCCGGCCGCTCGTGCCGCTCGTGTAGAGCATCACGGCGTTCCCCTCGAGGTCGATGGCGTCGAGGAGCGCGCCGAGGGCGCCGGGCTCCTCGGCGTGGACGGCGGCGCCCCGGGCACGGAGGGCGCCGAAGGAGACGAAGCGGTCCTCGATGTCCTCGTCGCTCGGCACGGGGAGGCCGGCCGCGCGGAGGCGCGCGGCGATGGCCTTCACGTCGAGGTCGTCCGAGAGGGTGACGAGGCGTCGCACGCCCGCGTAGCTCGCCCAGCTCTGGAGCACGCGCCCGACCAGGACCTCGGAGTCGACGAAGACGACCTTGGCGCCGCTGTGGTCGACCACGTAGCCGGCCTGCTCCGGCGTGCTCGATCCGTAGATGGGCACCATCGCCGCGCCGGCCGTCTGGATGCCCAGGGCCGCCGCGATCCACTCGACCCGGTTCGGCGCGAAGATGCAGGCGAAGTCGCCGGGCGCGAGCTCGCCCCGGAGGAAGAGGGCCACGTCACGCACCTGCGCCGCGAACGCGGACCAGGAGACGGGCGTCCAGCTCTCGAGGTCCGCGTTTCCGCCGATGAAGAAGCGGGGGGCGTCGCCGCGCCGGGCCGCCTGCTCGAAGACGATGCGCGGCGCCGGGCGCACCTCGAGGAGCGGGGTGACGTCCATGCCTACTCGGCCTCGGCCGCTTCCCAATGGGCCTCGCGGGCCTCGAGGTCGTGGAGCTTCTCCTCGAGGTCGATGAGGCGGCTCTGGAGCTCGTGGATCGCGTGCAGCGTCCGCTGCTGGTCGTTGCGCGTCGGCAGACCGAAGAGCGACCACCAGGCGGCGATCATCCGCTGCTGCTGCGTGCGCCACTGGGTCATCGTGCCGAGGAGGGAGCCGCCCGGCTCGAGGAGGTTCGCGCTCCGGAGCCAGGTCTCGAACCAGGGCGAGACCGCGCGCTCCCAGGCGTCGTAGGACTCCTTGAAGAGCTCCCAGCCCTTGAGCGCGTCGAAGGGATTCGGGCCGAAGCGCGGGGGCTCCTCGCCCTCCGGCCGGCCGCGCTCCCCGAGGAGCGTCAGGAGGGGGCCGAGCCAGGGCGCTGCCGCGCGCCGCTCGTCCCTCGGGTGTCCGTTCGTGCCCATCGCGTCGCTCTCCTCTTGCTGCCGCGCCTCATCTAGGCCCGGGGCGGGCGTCGGCGACGTCATGCTGCAATCGCAGCATGCGCGAGGCAAGGGAGGCGTTCCGATGGCGGACCTCGCTGCGTGCGCCGGGCCGTCGCCTTGCCAGCATGGCCTGCGGCGCCGCAACATCCCCGGGTGATCACGGTCAAGAAGTACAGCAACCGGCGGCTCTACGACACGGACTGGAGCCGCTACGTCACGCTGGACGAGGTGGCCGGGCGCGTGCGCGGCGGGGAGGACGTGCGGGTCATCGACGCGAAGACCGGCGGCGACCTCACCCAGACGGTGCTCGTGCAGATCATCCTCGAGAGCCGCGGCGCCGCGCAGCTCCTGCCGGCCCGGCTGCTGGCCCAGCTCATCCGCCTCGAGGATGCGGACCTGGCGGAATTCTTCGGGAACTGGATGAGCTGGTCCCTCGAGCTCTATCTCTCGGCCAAGCGGAGCGTGACCGCCGCGGGCCCCTTCGCGGCGATGCCCTTGCAGGCCACGGAGGCCCTCGCGCGGCTCGTGCGGGGCGTGGGCGGCCGCGCCCGCCCGGACCTGCCGATGCCCATGCCCGAGGCCGCGCCGCCGCCCGACGACGAGCGGCGCCTCGAGGGCGACATCGCCGACCTCCGGCGCGAGCTCGCCGACCTCAAGGCCGCGCTCGCTCAGGTGCGCGACTGAGGCCCTTGTTGCGCCGCACAAAAGAGTGTATTGACGCAATGCGTCGTGGGCTTAGGTTGAGCCGCGCGATCGGGGACCGAACGGAAATCATTCCGGTTCTGGACATCTCCGAACGAGGAGGGCACCATGGATCCCATCACGCAGCTGCAGCAAAAGCTCACGGATAGCCCCGTCAGCCAGTTCTGGCTGAAGGCCACCCGGACCCAGCTCGCGCACGCCGCGACCTTCGCCGCCGAGATGGAGAAGCTCCAGGCGAAGAGCTTCGAGCAGATGAGCCAGAGCATCGACGAGGCGGCGCGCCTCGCGAAGGAAGGCCTCGGGGCGACGCAGGAGCTGGTCGGCGCCTGGCGGAAGCTCGCCAGCGACACGGTCCACGAGGCCGTCGCGGAGTCGGAGCGGGCCTGAGCCCGGGGAGGTGCGCCGCTCGAGCGCGAGCGGCGCACCCCGTGACGCGCCCGCCCGTGGCGCGCCGGAATGAGGAGATCGAGATGAAGCTCGAAGACATGAAGATCATCGTGACCGGCGGCGCATCCGGCATGGGCCGGCACTTCGCCGAGCAGCTGCACGCGGCCGGAGCCCAGGTCGCCGTCGGCGACGTGAACGCCGAGGGTCTCGAGACGCTCCCGGAGGGCATTCACCGCCGGCGCCTCAACGTCGCGAGCGAGTCCGAGTGCGTCTCCTTCGTGGCCTGGGCCGGTGAGGGGATGGGCGGCCTCAACGGGCTCATCAATAACGCGGGGATCATCCGCGACGGGCTCCTCGTGAAGAAGAGCCGGAGCACCGGCGACATCGTGAAGATGTCTCTCGAGCAGCTCGAGGCCGTCATCGACGTGAACCTCATCGGCGCCACGCTCATGGCCCGGGAGGTCGCCGCCCACATGATCGACCGGGGCGAGAAGGGCGTCGTCGTCAACGTCTCGTCCATCGCCCGGCACGGCAGCCGCGGACAGACGAACTACGTGGCGTCCAAGGCCGCCATGGCGATGAACACCGTGACCTGGATGCGTGAGTGGGCGCGCTACGGCATCCGCTGCGGGGCCATTGCGCCGGGTATGGTGGAGACCGCCATGACCCAGGGCATGAACCAGAAGGCCAAGGACGCCCTGGTCGCCGGCATCCCCGTCGGGCGCATCGGCCTCCCCGAGGACCTCTGGCTGGCGGTGAAGTTCATCATCGAATGCGAGTACTTCAACGGCCGCACCATCGACGTCGATGGGGGCGGCGGCATGGGATGACGTGCCGCTAGGCCAGCGTCCCGGCGAGCGCGCTCCATGGGTGAAGGGGGGGCGTCCCTTCGGCACCCGCGGCGTGCTTTCGCCGGACCCCTGGCCCGAGCCGCAGACCGTTCGCCTCGGCGCGTTCCGCGTCGCCTACCGGCAAACCCATCCCCACGCGGACACCGCGGCGCTGCTGGTGCACGGTCTCGGCGCGTCGGGGCATAGCTGGGTGCGCTGCTGGGAGAGCGTCGCCAACGTCGGCGCGCCGCGGCGCGTGGTGGTCCCGGACCTGCCGGGCTTCGGCAACAGCGACAAGCGGCGCTACCGCTACACGATCCCCTTCTGGTCCGAGCGTCTCCTCCGGCTCCTCGACCACCTCGAGCTCGATCGCGCGGACTTCGTCGGGCACAGCATGGGGGCGCACATCTCGCTGTGGACGGCGCTCCATCATCCGAGCCGGGTGCGCCGCCTCGTGCTCGTCTCGCCGGCGGGCATCGAGCGCTTCAACCTCGCCCAGCGGAAGATCCTCCAGGCGTCGATCACGCCGGGGTGGGTCCGGCGTCAGAGCCGCCGTCAGGTGCGCTCGCAGGTGGAGCTCGCCTTTCATCGCATGCCGCCGGAGGCGCGGTGGATCGTCGACCGGCGCCTCGCCCTCCAGGGACCCGAGCTCGAGGGCTACGCCTACGCCTTCTCGGCGGGCGTGAAGGCGATGCTCGCGGCGCCGGTGATCGACCGGCTTGGCGAGATCCGGAAGCGCACGCTCGTCGTGATGGGGGCGAACGACGCGCTCGTTCCGAATCGCCTCTTCCGTCCGCAGGGCAGCGCCGAGTACGTCGCCAGCCGCGCCGCCGGCTCCATCCCCGGCGCGCGCCTCGTGATGCTGCCGCGCACGGGGCACCTGGTCCCCTTCGAGCGCCCCGCGGAGCTGACCGACCACGTCACGAAATTCCTCGATCGCTGACCCCGCGTGCGCAGAAACAGGCGCGGAAGCAGCGGTCCCCCGACCGAGCAGAAGAGAGAGAGAGGAAAGCGATGCGCCACGCCGCCATCGTCAGCACCGGCCTCTACGTGCCGCCCATCGAGATCACGAACGACGAGCTGCGCGAGCGCTACGAGGACGTGAATCCGGAGTTCGTCGACAAGCTCGAGCCGAAGAGCGGGATCCTGACGCGCTGGGCCGCGCCCGACGACATGGCGACGAGCGACCTCGCGCTCCACGCCTCGAGGCAGGCCATCGAGCGCGCGGGCATCTCGCCCGAGGACATCGACCTGATCCTCGTGGGGACGGACTCGCCGGACCACATCACGCCGAGCACGAGCGTGATCCTCCAGGGCAAGCTCGGCGCGAAGAACGCGGGCACCTTCGACGTGGGCTGCGCCTGCTCGTCCTTCCCGACGGCGACGGCGACGGCGTCCGGCTTCATCAAGTCCCAGCCCTGGATGAAGAACATCCTGGTCGTGGGTGCCTACATGATGCGGCGCCTTGCCGATCCCAAGGAGCCCTTGACCTTCCTCTACGGGGACGGCGCGGGGGCGGCCATCGTCCAGCCGAGCGAGACGCCGGGCATCCTCAGCGCGGCCTTCCGGGCCGACGGCAACTACGCCCAGGACTGGAAGATCCAGATGGGCGGCACCGTCGAGCCGGCCAACGCCGAAGGCCTCGCCGAAGGGCGCCACTTCGTGCGCATGACCCAGAGCTACCCGCCCGAGGTCAACGAGGGCGGCTGGCCGGCGATGCTGAACCAGGTTGCCGCCCAGGACGGCTTCTCGCTCCACGAGGACGTGAAGACCTTCGTCTTCACGCAGGTGCGCAAGCGGACCATCGAGAAGGTGATGAAGCGCCTCGAGATCCCCATGGAGAAGGCGCACCTCATCATGCACAAGTACGGCTACACGGGTTCCGCGTGCATCCCGATGGCGCTCCACGACGCCATCGAGAACGGCATCGCCGGTCCGGGGGACCTGGTCTGCCTCGTCGGAAGCGGCGTCGGCTACAACCAGGCCTGCGTGGCCGTTCGGCTCACCGACGCGCTCGCGACCGCCTGATGCTTCAGTCTCCTCCGCGCGCCGCCGTTTTGGCGGCGCATGGGGGTGACGGATTACATCCGGCGGATCATGGGTCATGACGACGAGGACGGCGCCGGACGGGACGCGGGACCGCCGCTTCCCGACGCGGCGTCCTTCGTCGAAGACGAGCTGCGGAGGCGGCTGACGAAGCCGGACTACGCGCCGCCCATGGTCCCCTCGGTGGCCCTCGAGCTCCTCGATCTGCTGCGGAAGCCCGAGGTGGAGCTCGCCGAGGTCATCGAGAAGCTCGAGCACGATCCCATCCTCGCCTCGCAGGTCATGCGCCTCGCGCAGTCGCCGGAGTTTGCGACGAAGGTCCCGGCGCGGAGCCTCGCGGACGCCGGCCGAAGGCTCGGCTTCCGGCGCCTCACGGGTCTCGCGTGGGCCGCGGCGCTCGACGCGAAGGTCTTCCGCTCGGCGAGCTACGCCGTGGCCATGGAGCAGCTCCGGCGGCACTCCTTCGTCGTCGCGCAGCTCGGTCGCCTCGTCGGCAAGGCCGCGCGCGTCGAGCCGGACCACGTGTTCCTCTGCGGGTTGCTGCACGAGATCGGCGCCGCGGCGGGGCTCATCGCGCTCGGCGAGCTCCCGGACGCGGAGCGCCCGCCCATCGAGTCGGTCTGGCCCGCGCTGAAGGACATCCACGAGCCGGCCTCGGGCCTCGTGGCGAGCCTCTGGGGCCTCGGGGAGCGCTTCGAGGACGTCATCGGCAACCACCACGACGCGCCGGCCACGCCCGTCGACGCCTGCCTCGTCCTGGCCGAGGCCCTCGCGCACGAGCAGGGCGCGGGCCTGCCCTTCTGCCTCGAGCCGCACGCGCCGAGCGTGGAGCGCGCCATCGAGTG
>JBCDGX010000106.1:0-11665 GCA_038750805.1 Myxococcota bacterium | reverse complement strand
CCGACCGCGCCCAACGCGAGCTCGGGGCGACGCTTCGCTGGCCCCTCGGCGCTCGCCGGCGCGCGCGTCTGGTCGGCCTCGCCCTTCCGCTGGTCCTGCCGGCGGTGGCCAGCGCCGGCGACCTCCCCGAAGGATGGGAGGCGGCGCTCGCGCGCTACGCCCACGAGCCGAGCCTCGAGGTGCTGCTGGCCGCGGCGGCGGACCCTGCCCTCGACCCGGCGGTCGCCCTCCGAAACGCACGCAGGGACCGGCGCGCCGGCTGGCTCCCGACCCTGCGCTTTCAGGCATCGCGGGGCCAGACCATCGACCTCGCGGACCAGGGCGGCGAGCGGGCCCGCGTGTCGCGGGACGACGACCTGCAGCTCGAGGCCACCCTCACGTTCCGCTTCGATCGGGTGGTCTACGGGAGCGACGAGGTGGCCTGGGCACGCGAGGCGCGGACGCGGACGCGGGAGCTCGAGGCGCGGCGGCGGGCAATCGCCGCGGCCTACCTCGAGCGCCGGCGTCTGCAGATCGAGCGTGATCTGGAGGGCCTGGACGACGTCGAGCGACGCTTTCGCCTGCGCGAGCTCGAGGCCCTGCTCGACGTGCTCACGGGCGGCGCGTTCAGCGAGCTGCTCGGCCCGCCGCCGGCTGCGCGTCCCGAGGAGCCGCCCCCCGCCGAAGACTGAGAGGAGCCGTCCGGCGGGCGCCGGCTCACGCGGTGCGAGCGCGGCCCGGCGTGCCCTCGAGGCGGTCCGGGAGCCGGAAGGCCGCAGGGAGACCGGCGAGCCCGAGGCGGAGGTTGCGGGCCCAGTAGGCCTCGCCCAGGCGCTCGGCCCGGAGACCGAGGCGCGCGCGGGCGGTCTTGGGGACCAGGCCCCGCGCCCCGCCAAGGGCCATGCGAACGAGGGCCGGTACGTGCTGCGCCGGGCTGCGCGCGAGCCCGAGCCCATCCGCCAGCTCGTCGCCGAGCAGAGTCCGGCAGAAGCCCTCGCCGAGGGCGCCCTGCGAGCGGGCGAGCCAACGCTCGAACGCCGGGGCGCCGGGCGGCACGGGCGCCGCGAGGAGCCCCCGCGTCAGCGCGCGCGAGTCGTCGTCGGGCGGGCCCTGGGTGAGGGCGATGAAGCGGCAGAGGCGGCGCCCCTCGCGGTCGCTCGCAGGCAGCAGCTCCTCCTCGACGCCCATGAGCCAGCCGGACCAGCACCAGAGGTGCAGGAAGGCGTCCGCCTCGTCCTCGTCGATGGGCACGCCGAACGCGCGACAGCCTTCGAGGAAGACCGAGCTGAAGAGCAGCGTCGTCGCCAGCATGTCGTGCTGGTTGATGGGGACGCCCCAGGCCGGGTCCCAGCGGGGATCGGTACGCAGCAGGCGACGCACCTGAGCGTGCATCAGCCGCACGCGGAGCGTGATCGCCCAGCCCTCGCGGCCCGGACGAAGCGCGTCCTCGCCGTGCGTAGCGACCACGAAGCGCCCGGTCTCGGCCAGGCGCCGGCTCATGCGCCGCTCGAGCGCTCCGCTGAACGCGAGGGGCTTGTTCCCCGCCGGCGCGCAATAGCCGCCGACCAAGGACTTCGCGCCGAGGGTGATCCCGCCGGCCATGCCGGCCCGGAAGAAGACGCGCGCGCCGCGCCGGGCCCGGGCCTCGTCGACGAACGCGGGTACGTGCCGGCAATCGGCGAAGAACGTGCGGACGGGCTCCGGAGCCTCGGCGAGCGCCTCCCCGGCAGCCCCCCGGCGAATCCACGCGCCGGCCTCACGGCGTCCGGCCAGGGCGTCGACGGCACGATCCGCCAGCGGGTCGCCGCGTTCGAGCGCCGCGAAGAGCCGGTCGGCGACGGGCCCGAAGCGTGCCCGTGCCTCCGAGGCGCGATGCACCCGCGCGAGCGGAGCATGGCGCTCGGGAGGCGCGGCGACGGGTGAGGCGGTCACCTGGGAGGCGTAGGCCCGACGGGCGGACCCGTACAGAGCCCGCGCGCCGGCCGCTCGCCGTCAGCCGCAGCTACCGACGCTCGTCGACCAGTCGATCGGCTCGCACGCGGCGGGGCGCCCGTCGGCCGCGTTGAGGCAAGTCCCCGTGCCCGCGCACCAGCCGCAGAACCCGTTGGTGTTGCAGCTCCCGCACTCCGTGTGGACGCTGCAGTCCACGCAGCTCGAGCGGCTCGCCTGCCAGCTCTCGTCCGGGCACATCCCGCGCTCGGCGTCCCGCATGCACTGCCCCGTCGCGCCGCAGAAGCCGCAGCCGGCCGCGCCATTGCAGGCATCGCAGCCGCTCAGCGCTGCGCAGCGATCCTCGGGGTCCCCGCCGCCCATCGGGTCCTCGGGGTCCTCGTCGCAATAGGGCAGCGGAAGCTCGCCCGCGCCGCTCGCCTCCCGGCGAAAGGCCACGCTCTCGTCCAGCGTCGCGAAGGTGCGGGAGAAGAAGCCGAGGTCGACCCCGAGCGGCCCTCGGAGCCACGCGCGCCCGCCCACCTCGGCCGACCACTCGTAGGTGCACGCCAGGTCGTCGGTCCCGAAGCGCGCGCCCGCGTCGAGCTCGGCACCCGCCGTCGGCAGCTCGAGACCGCTCACCTCGGCCTCCACGTAGAACCCGGCGTCGAGCCCCACCGAGCCCGCCGCGTGACCACCCTCCGCGAGGTCCATGCGGAAGCCCGCATCGCGATCGAGGTCGGCGTCCACGCCGATGCCCCGTCCGCGCTCGTAGACGACCCCGACGGCGAGGTTCGCGCTCGCGCTCAGCACCGTGACGACCTCGGCAGGCGCCACGACGATCTCGGCGTCGGCCGTGAGGATCGGGTTCACCCGGAGGCGCACGCTCAGCGGCAGCGGCCCCACGCGGAAGCGCGTGGACCACTCCCGCGCGCCGATGCGAAGCCCGGTCTGCGTTCGGATGGCCTCGAGCAGATCCGCCATGCAGCGCGCGTCCAGCTCCCCCGACGTCCGAAGGGTCAGCGTGAGCGTGGCGCCCCCGCTGACCTCGACGCCCGCGCGCTGGATCCCGAAGAGCCCCCGGCGGTCGAAGATCAGGTCCGTCTCGAGCCCGTCCGTCTCGAAGCTCGGCTCGAGCTCGATCGCGCCCTCGCCGAGCCCCTCGCACCACGCCGCCCCATCGAGCAGCGCGGTCGGCACGAGGTCGAAGCTCCCCCCGAGCGGGCTGGCGGCCCGGCCGACGCCGTCCACGGCCACGATCTCCTCCGCGTCCGGGACGAGGTGGACGCGGAAGGCCCCATCCTCGATGACCTCGTCGAGGCCCACGGGCTCGAGCTCGACGAGCAGCGCCTCGGCGCCGTCGGGCCACACCGCCAAGACGCGCCCCATGTAGCCCGCGCCCTCGTTGCCGACGATCACCTCGCCCGCCGCGAGGAGAGGCACCCGGCCCGGGGCGAAGCGAAGGCGGAGCCGCCCGTCGGCGGCGACCGAGGCGTCGAGGACCTCGGCCTCGTCCTCGAGCACGCGCACGGCGGCCTGGAGCGTGATGGGTCGCTCGAGCGCGACCTCCACGCTGGCGGGGCTGTCGTCGAGAGGGGCCGCGTCGGTCGCGCAGGCGACGAGGACGAGCACGGCGAGGGCGGGGACCAAGTGCTTCATGCCCGGGCACAAAGCAAGCCCGGTGCCGCCAAGGCGAATCACCGAAAATCAAATGATCTCGTGCCTCGAATCGCCGCAGCGAGGGCTCGAGAGGGGTCTCGAGTCCCCGCCAGGCGCTCTTCCCGCCTCGACCGGGGCCAATGGACCCCGGCCGGCGCTGCCCTCAGGAGGCGGTCGACGCGGGCGCCGAGGCCCGAAGCGGCTCGGGACGCAGGGTCCGGAGATCCGGCGCGACGTCCCAGCCGGGGACGCGGGCGTGGCTCTTGAGGTGCTGCGGCGGCCGCAGCAGCCCCAGCCCGAAGGCGAGGGAGTGCACGCCGGCCCAGCGAGCGAGCAGGGGGACCTCGCTCCTCCGCGCTTCCGGGGCCTCGTCGCGGTACCGCTTCGCCTCGCCGAGGACCTCGACCCACCGGTCCGCCACGCGCGAGGGGTCCGCCCGCAGGCGCGCGCGCGTGCCGGCCTCCTCGGCGTAGCTGCGGCGCAGCTCCTGGTTCGCGAGGAGCCGCACGACGTGGCCGGCGAAGATCGCGTCCGCCGCGTCCTTCTCGGCCTTCGTGCCCCCCGGATGGACGAGCTCGCCGTCGTGGCCCGGCGCGATCTGGTCGCGCACGCCCATGCCGTCGTCGAGCGCGATGGCCGGTAGGCGGTTCCAGAGCGCCTCGGTGACGACCTGCCCGTAGGTCTCGCTGAGGGACATGTAGAGGAAGAGGTCGGCGCTGCCGTACCAGTCGACGAGCGTGTCCCGGCTCTGCTCACCAGGGAAGAACACGCGCTCCGCCACGCCGAGGCGCTCGGCCATGGCGGCGAGCTCGTCGCGCTCCGCTCCGTCGCCGACGAGCGTGAGCGTGGCGTCCGGGCTCTTCGGGAAGACCTTCGTCGCGACCACCTCGAGGAGCCGGTGGAGGTTCTTCTCCCGCACGTGGCGACACACGCAGAGGAGCCGCCCACCGCGCGGCGCATGACCCAGCGCCTCGAAGGGATCGCGGGTGACGGGCCGGTCGAAATGCGACGGGTCGATGGCGCGCGGGATCACGTGCGCAGGCACCTCGAGCCCCCGGTCTCGCCAGTACTGGGCGAGCCCCGAGCTGAGCACGACGAGCCCATCGCCGCGGTTGTAGGCGTCGACGCTCTGCGCCTCGGCGAAGGAGATGATCGTCTTCTCCATCGCGAGCTTCACCGCGGTGTACCGCTCGAGGAGGGGCGGCAGCGCCGCGTTGTAGGCGCTCGGAAGGTGAAGCGTGTTGACGCTGAGCATCGGCACACCGTGCTGCTCCCGGAGCCAGACGCCCACGTCGAGGAGCGCCGTCGCCGCCTGGGCCACGACGGCCTCCGGCCGGCGCCGGGCGAGCTCCCGGAGAGCGGTCTTCGAGGGCAGCGCCAGGTGCACGCCGGGCACCGAGCGGAAGGGGACGGAGGGCATCGCCACGTAATGCGGCGGGTAGTCTTCGGCCGTCGCCAGGGGATCGTCCGGACCGACCACGGTGACCTCGGTCCCCCGGGCGCCGAGCGCGCGCACGAGCCACTGGGACGCGAAGGACGAGCCGTTCGCGTAGGGGATCCGGAGGTGGTCGGAGATCAGCGCGAGGCGCTTCGGGGGGGTGGGCTGTTCCATGACAGGAGCTCCATCCAGTTCGGCCGCCGGGCCCGGGGGGCCCGACGGAGGGAACGGCGAGACGGGTCGCGGGGCGAACCGCTCGCGGGGCGACGAGGCAAGTCTGGTGCCAAAACCGGCCAAGCGTCCAAAAGTCTTCGATTCACCAAGGAAGTCGGGCGAAACGCTGGGCGATCGCCCCCGCCGAGGCGTGCATTTCCTTCGCCGTCGGGCCTTCCATTCACAGCATGTGACCGTCGGTCACATGCCGCTCTGTCGTCTCACGCCGGGGAGCGTTCCTACGAAACTTCCCGGGTCGGGAGCGCGCGGACGAGGGCGGGAAGCCACAGGAGATTGGTCACGAGGCAGCTCCCGATGGTCAGGAGCGCGAGACGGCCGAGGTCCGCGATGCCGGGGTTCGAGGCCACCATGAGACTCCCGAAGGCCGCCATGGTGGTCAGCGTCGCCCCGAGCACGGCCCGCGCCGTGGTCCGGAACCGCCGCTCGCGATCGGCCATGGGCCCGTCGAGGAGCGAGGCCGCCACGTACACGGCGCCGTCCACGCCGATGCCGAAGGCGATGGGCAGGACGAGCACGTTGTAGAGGTGCAGCTTCCACCCGAGGAGCGTCGCGACGCCGAGGGCCGCCCCCATCCCGAGGGCCACGGGCGCGATGACCAGGAAGCTCCGGCGCGCCGAGCGGCCGACGAGCCCCGTCGCCAAGAGGAGCCCGAGGAGCGCGAGGAGCACGAGGCGCGGGGCGTCCCGGCGGAGCGCGGGCAGGATCTCCCCGAGCACGGCGTCCGCGCTCGCGAAGGCCACCCCCGGATGAGCTCCCCGCCACTCGTCGAGCGCGACGGCGAGGCGCTCCATGGCCTCGCCGTCGACGCCGCGCATGCGGAGCTGGAGCGTGGCGACGCGGCCGTAGGTGCCGTCCTCCTCGCGCAGCCCATCGCCCAGCCAGGGCGGGAGGTCGTCGGGCGTCGGGGCCGGCGCCGAGACCAGGCGCTGGTAGCGGGCGACCTCGTCGACGTCGTCGCCCTTCGCGCGCCGCGCGGCCCGGGAGAGCGCCTCCTCGAGCCGGGCGAGCGCGCGGGTCCGCGCCTCGTCGGCGGGCGGGACGAGGTCCCCCGGGCGCAGGAGGAACGAGGGCGAGCCGGCCAGGGCGTCCGCCTCGCGCTGCACGTCCTCGAGCTCCGCGAGGGCCTCCGCCTCGTCGGCGAGGAGGTAGACCGTGAGCCCGGAGCCGGCCTTCACCGCGTCCCGGCTCGCGATGCCGTGGCTCAAGTTGCTCGGCGAGAGCTTCCGGAAATCGCGCTCGAGGCCGATGCCCTGACCGGGCACGGCGAGGAGGACCAGCAGCGCGCCGAGGCCGAGCGCGAGGCGCCGCGCCGTGGCCCGGCCGGGCGCCCCGGGCAGCCCTTCGGCCGCCGGCAGCCAGGTGCCGCTCTCCGGCCGGAGCCGATGCAGCACGAGGACGAGCGGCGGGAAGAACACCAGGAAGCCCGCGAGGCTCAGGAACACCCCCACCGCGGCGAGCACGCCCATCTCTCCGAAGGCCCGAAGCTCCGCCGCAGCGAGGGCAGCGAAGGCGGCCCCGGTGGTGAGGCCGGCGACGAGGAGCGAGCGCCCGAGCTCCTCGAGGGCTTCGACGAGCGCCTCCTGCGGCACCAGTCCGGCGTCGCGCCGCTCGCCGTAGGCCGTGGCGAGGTGGAGCCCGAAGTCGATGCCGAGGCCGAAGAGGATGGCGAGCGTGAACGCGCTCAGCAGGTTCAGGCTCGGGTAGAGCGCCCCGATGGCGCCGAGGCTCGCCGCCAGGCCGATGGCCAGCGGCACGAACACGACGACGAGGGCCCGGAGCTTTCGGAGCTGCGCGAGCACGAGGAGGAGCACGAGGACGCCGCCGATCCACGTGACCTTCCGGAGGTCGCTCGCGACCCCGGCCTGCGTCAGCGGCGCGTTCCGATAGCGCCCGCTCACGACCATGCGGAGCGACTCCGGCGCATCGGCGGGCCGGACCTCCTCGAAGAGCGCCTCGGCGCGCGCCTTCACCTTCGTGGCGTAGGCGAGGCGCCCCGGATCGCCTTCCATCATGGCGATGATCGCGCACACGCCCTCGCCGTCGCAGAGGTCGTCGGTGGCAGCCTCGTCGTCCCCGGCCTCGTCGCCTTCGCCGTCGGCGAGCGCCTCGCGGCCCAGGAAGCGCTCGAAGGCGGCCACGGCGGGCTGCTTCCGGAAGGTCTCGCGGATCTCGTCTCGGGTCGGAAGCGCGGGCGGCTCGTCGTCGAAGTTCACGCAGCCCGGGAGCGCCTCGCACTCGTAGAACTCGACGTTCGCCTCGATGGTGCGTGCGAGGCCGTCGATGCTCGCGGCCCGCGGCCGCGGCCCGAGCTCGCCCGGCACCCGCGGCGGGTCCTCGGCGGGCAGGTAGTGCACGCGCCGCTCGAGGAGGCTCCCGAAGTCGCGCTCGCCGATGGCCCAGCGCGTGTCGTCCCACGCGGCGATGCGCTCCTGGAGCGCGTCGCGGAGCCGCTTGCTGAGCGCCGGATCATCGCTGGCCACGAGGACCATGAGCGGCGCGTCGCCGGCCAGCCGATCGCGGAGGGCCTCGAGGTCGTCGACGGAGCGCGAGTCCGCCGGGAGCAGCCGGTCCGTGCGCGTGTCGACGCGGAGCTTCCCCGCCCCCAGCACGCCAAGCGCGGCCACGACCCCACCGACCAGCACGAGCGCCCAGGGCGCCCGCGCGACGAAGGCGACCCAGCGGGCCGCGAGGCCCCGGGGCCGTTCACTCGAGGTGGTCATCGCCAGCTTCGGTCCGATTTGGGAGGCCGGCGTGACGCGCCGGCGGCGCCGCCGGTCTTCGCCCCGGCGAGCGTCACGTCAAGGCGAGCCGGAGGAACGGAAGCGAAGAAGCGCGCCGAGCTCGCGGCTCGCCGCGGTGAAATGGTCGTCGCCGGCAATGGCCCCGACGCGGACCTGGCCGCGCGTGACGATCCCGAGGGGAAGCTGCGCGAGCGCCGCGAAGCCGCCGCCGAGCTGCCCGAAAAAGGCAAAAAGCCCCACGCCGGCCTGGGCCACGGCGACGAGGCCGATGGCGGCCTGGCCGAGGGCGAAGAACACCCCCGCCCCCACGAAGCCGAGGAGCACGAGGCCGACGCCGCCCCCGATCACCAGGACGCCCTTCCCCCCGCCGAGGACGAGCCACGACGTCTCGTTCGACCCGCCGAGGCTGACGGCGGGCATGCCCAGCACGCGCTGGCTCGGGTCGTCCAGGGTGACGAGCCCCGCGAGCATGAGCGCCGTCACGAGCACCGCGAGGAGCAGGAGGAGCAGCCGTCCCATGCGCCGAAGGTAGCTCGCCGCGGGGCCGGGTGGCACGCTCCGGGCGTGGCGCGGCATCGCTTCGTGCAGGTCTTCGACGCCCGGCGGGACGTGGCGCGGGAGCGCTTCATGCGCGACCGCCGGGACCGGGGCGGACGGGACGTGCCCGCGCCGACCGTGCGACGACGCGGCGCGCGCCTCCGCGCCGCCAAGGCTGCGCTCGGCGCCGTGCTCCGCCCCCTCGGCCTCGCGCTCTTCGGCGGCGTGATCGCCTACCCGGCCCTCTACTTCGCCGTGGGGGCCATGGCCGTGGCGTGCTTCACGGTGCACGTCGCGCTCTTCTTCGCGGTCTTCGACCTCTGGGTGCTCCTCGGCGTCATGGCCTTCGTCGCCGGCCGCGACCGGACGGTGCACGCGCCCTTCCACGAGGGCGCGCCGAACGCGCTGGGGCTCGACCCGACGCAGCTCGGCGTGGGTGCCGTGTCCCTCGTCGGCACCGTCGCGCGGCTCGGACCGAGCACCGGGCCGACGCCGGGTCCCGTGCTGGTGGACGCCTGGGGCCGGGCGCCGGTCCCGCGACGCGTCCTCGAGACCGACGATTTCGTCCTCACGCCCGCGGACGGCAGCCTACCCGTCGTCGTCCGCTTCGAGGCGGCGCCGCTCGTGCTCGGCCGGCCGGAGCGTCTTCGGGTCGAGACGGTGCCGCTCAGCCGACCCGGGCGCGCGGAGCTCGGAGGTGGGGAGGCGCTCATCGTGGAGGTGCGTGAAGGCGACCGCCTCCGCCTCCACGCCAGCGGCCTCAGCGACCTGCCGCGCCTGGACCACGTCGAGCTCGGCGGCGAGATCCGGCGCTGGGCGCCGCGGGGCGCGGACGACGCCGATCCCTACCGCGGGGCCGGCCCCGGGCCCGGCCGCCTCGCCCGCTCGACGGCCGCCCGCCCCCTGCTCCTGACCTTGCTCGACGAGAGGTCCGAATGATCGGCCCGCCACCGCGGCTCGCCCTCGCCCTCGTGCTCTTCGGCTGCGCGGCCCCCGAGCCCCCGCCCGCCACGGCCCGCGCCGTCGGCGTCGGCGAGGCGCTGGAGGTCACGCTGCGGGGCGCGCACCTCTCGCTCCCGGCGGAGGCGGCGCAGGCCCTTCGCGTGCGCCTCGAGGGGCCCGGGGTGGCGCGCCTCGACCTCGGCGGGGCCGGCCTCGGAGCCACGGAGGACGCGCTCCTCGACGCCGCTGCCGAGGACCTTCGGGCCCTCGTGCCGGGCGCCGAGCTGCGCCGCGCGCAGGTGCGCTGGTGGGGCCGGCAGGGCGGAGCGGTGATCGCCGAAGACGCGGAGACGCGGCGCGAGCGGCGGGTGCTCCTCCGGAACCCCTGGCGCGTCGCCACGTTGAACGTCAGCGGCCCCTCCACGGACCTCGACGGCGCCGAGGACCCGGCGATCGGCCTCTTGGGCCTGGCGCTCGGCGGCCCGGCGTGGCGCCTCGTCAGCGCCCGCTTCGAGGGCCCGGGCTATCGCCTCGGCCTGACCCGGGGAAGCGGGGCGTGCGAGCCCCACTCCCTCGAGGCCGGCCCCTTCCGGCTCGAAGGGAGGGCCGCGCCGGGCGCGACGGACGAGGCTCTCGAGCGCGCCTGGCGTGGCGTGCGCCTCGAGGAACGCGACTGAGAGCGGCGATCAGCGCGTGCAGACGGGCGGGGCGAAGGTCTCGCCCGTCGTGTCGTCGATGCACACGGGCCGGCCCTCGCAGGCGAGGAGCCCGAGCTCGCAGTTCGGCTGGGCCCCCTGCGAGGCGCAGGTCGCGTTGCTGAGGTCCGGGTCGAGGCACTCGATGCGCCGGTCCTCGTCGCCGCTGCCGGTCGTGTTGATCGTCACGCACGCGGCCTGGCAGCCCTCACCGGAGAGCCGGTCCACGCTGCCGTTCTGGTTGCAGCCGGCGAGGCCGAGGGAGGTCACGAAGAGAAGAAGGGAAAACGCGCGGCACATGGGACGACGGGCATACCCCGCCGGGCCGCCGGCGCCAAGCGGGGGTCTTGCGGTGCCGCCGGGAGCGGCCCAGGGTCCGCCCCATGGCCGTCCTGGGCGATGACGCCGTGCGCCGCTGCCGCGCGAGCCTCGAAGCGAACTCCAAGAGCTTCGCCCTCGCCGCCCGCCTCCTCCCCCGGCGCTGTCGGGACGAGGCGGCTGTCGTGTACGCCTGGTGCCGCTACGTCGACGACGCGATCGACGAGGCCCCCCGGGGCGAGGCCGCCGTGGCCCTCGAGCGCCTCGAGACGGAGCTCGACGCCGTCTTCGCCGCGCCGAGCGGGCCGGCGCGCTTCGCCGGCAGCCCCGAAGCGATCGTCCTCGAGGCCTTCCAGGAGATCGTCTGGCGCCGGGCGATCCCGCGCCTCTATCCGGGCGAGCTGCTCGCCGGCATGCGGATGGACGTCGACGACGTGGCTTACCCGGACGACGAGACGCTCCTCCGCTACTGCCATCGCGTGGCCGGCGTGGTGGGCCTCCTCATGTGCCACGTGATGGGGCTTCGCGGCGCCATCGCCCTCGAGAAGGCCGCGCACCTCGGCTGGGCCATGCAGCTCACGAACATCTGCCGGGACGTGCTCGAGGACTGGGAGCGCGGGCGCCTCTACCTGCCGGACGACCGCTTGGCCGCCGCGGGGGCGCCGGGGCTTCGCTTGCGCCTCGGGGGGCGCTTCCCCGACGACGCCGCCGGGCCCGTCGCTCGGGTCGTGGAGGATCTCCTCGCCGAGGCCGAGCGCTACTACGCCTCGGCGGACGCCGGGCTGGAGGCGCTGAGCTGGCGCAACGCGATGGCCGTGCGCACGGCGCGCCTGGTCTACTCGGCCATCGGCGAGCGCATCGCGGACCAGGACCACGACGTCCGCCGCGGCCGTGCCTTCGTGAGCCGCGCGGGCAAGCTCGCCCTGGTCCGAGACGCCGCCGTCGCCTCGGCCCAGCAGCTCCCGCGGCGCACCTTGCGGCGCCTCGCCGGCGAGCCCGCCGCGACGGAGCCGCCGGGCGTGATCCTGCGCTTCGAGGACCTCTTCAGGCCGACGGCCCGACGAGCGCGTCCGCCTCGGCCAGCAGCGCCTTCGCCGTGAGCGGCTTGCGCCACCAGGCGTCGTAGGGCGCGTCGCCGCCGGGCGCCGGCCAGCCGAGCTCGTCGGGGCTCGCCGCGGAGAGCATGGCGATGG
>JBCDGX010000105.1:0-11723 GCA_038750805.1 Myxococcota bacterium | reverse complement strand
GCGAAGTGCCGCCCTCGACCATGTAGATGCGTCCGTCAGCCTCGTCGAAGGCCATGCCCTCGTCGCCCGTGCCGTTGCCGTAGCGATAGAAGGCGCCCGTCGGAGCCGGCAGCGTGGCGCCGCCGGGCGAGCAGACGAGGTGAAGAGCGTCCTGGTTGCCCTTGATGTAGAGCGCGTCGGCCAGCCCATCGGGCGGGCTCGTCGTGTCTACGGCGAAGATGGCGTTGTTCGTCGTCGAGAGATCGATGTCCGCCGTCACGAGATCGACGGCGAAGGAGCTCCGGTTGACGCGAATCACGCGGTCGAGGCCAGCGCACGTCAGGTAGAAGTACGTCGAGTCGAGCGTGATGCCGTTGCAGTCGTAGTCCGGGTTGAAATCACCCAGGAAGCTCACCGTCGCCGGGAGCGTGCCGGACGCATCCAGCGAGTAGATCTCCGTCCGCACCGTGCGCGAGGCCGTCGTCTCCTCGCTCACGAGGTAGACGATGTTGCCCTCGTTCGTGAGCGCGTCCGTGGCGTCCGAGCCCGTGTCCGGGGACGTGGGGATGCTGCCGCTCACCGCCGTCACCGGACCCCAGGTCGCGCCGTTGTTGGTCGAGATCCGGTAGAGGTGCGTCGAGGTGCGCGAGCTCGTGTCGTCCAGCGTGAAGATGTTCGAGCCGATGGCCAGCGCGTTGTAGCCCTGGTTCAGCGAGCTCAAGGCCGCCAGACGCTCGACGTCGTCGGACGTCGTCTGCGTCCCGTCCTTGCGGACACGCCAGGTGCCGAAGGTGTCGCCGTAGTAGAAGTAGCCGCCCAGGGCCGACGAGGTCTCGTCCGCCATGCCCCAGAACGGGAACTCGCTCGGGCCGGTGGTGAACTCGGTCACCGGCCCCGCGCCGACGAGCCCGCCCATGCCGGGCGTGCAGGAGCCGACGGGCGCCGCGTTCAGGCCGAGGATCGGGCCCGTGGCCGGGCTTCGCACGGTCACGTCGATGGGGTTCGGCAGCGCCGCCGAGCCCGACGTCGTGTCGCGCAGCCAGACGTAGTAGGTCTCGCCGGCGGTCACCGCGAAGGACACGGTCACCTCGGGGGGCGAGAAGTCCGAGTCGCAGGTGATCGCCGTCTCCTCGTCCGCGCAGGTCGTCGTGACGATGGCGCTGTAGCGGTTGCTCGCCGGCACGCCCATCTCCACGTCGACCGTGGTGTTCGCCGTCGCCGTGTAGGCGAAGACGATGTCCGGGCCCGTCAGCGACGTGGTGCTGCAGGCCGAGGGCGCCGTGAGGAAGACGTCCGCGCCGAGCGCCGTCCAGGCCAGCGTCTGCGTGCCGTCGGTGATCGTGAGCGCGTCAGCGCAGGTGTCGCCGGCGAGCGCGATGGGCGTGCAGACGCCGTCCGTGCACTCCTCCGTGAGCGTGCAGACGGTGCCGCAGGCGCCGCAGTTCACGTCGTCCGTGTCGAGGTCCGTCTCGCAGCCCGTCGCGGCAACGCGGTCGCAATCGCCGAAGCCGAGGTCACACGTGGCGATGCCGCAGGCGCCGTCGACGCAGGAGTCGGTGGCGTTCGGGGCGTCGCAGACGTTGCCGCAGGCGCCGCAGTTCATGAGGTCCGTGGCCGGCGTGACTTCGCAGCCGTCCGTGCCCATCTCGGCGAGGTCGCCATTGCAGTCCGCGGTGCCCGCCGGGCAGACCGCGGTGCAGACGCCGGCTGCGCACGCCGGCACGCCGCCGGCGGCCGGAGCGGTGCAGACGGTGCCGCAGGCGTTGCAGTTGGTCGGGTCCGAGGTCAGGTCGACGCAGGCGCCGCCGCAGTCGGTGAGACCCGGCGCGCAGGTCAGCTGGCAGACGCCTTCGCTGCAGACCGCGCCGGCCGGGCACTCCGTGGCGCAATCGCCGCAGAAGCTCGGGTTCGACTGGAGGTCGACGCAGGAGTCGCCGCAGAGGTCCGGGGTCGCCCCGGTGCAGGTCTGCGTGCAGACGCCGGCGACGCAGGCGTCACCGACCGGGCACGGCGCGGAGCACCCGCCGCAGTTGTTCGGGTCCGCGTCGAGGTCACGGCAGGTGCCGTCCGGGCAGGCCGTCAGGCCCTCTACGCAGAAGAGAGTGCAGTCGCCGCCGTCGCAGATCTCCCCTGCCGCGCAGACGGTGCCGCAGGCGCCGCAGTTGGCGGTGTCGTTGTCGATGTCCGAGCAGACCCCGCCGCAGTCGATCTGCGTGGGACCACAGGTCGGCGTGCAGGTGCCCTCGACGCAACGCGCGCCGACGCCGCAGCTCGCGCCGCAGCCACCGCAGTTGGTCGAGTCGTTGTCGAGGTCACGGCAGGAGCCGCCGCAGTTCGCGAAGCCGATGGCGCACTGGGCGCTGCAGCTCCCGGCCATGCAGACCTCACCGTCGGCACAGGCGTTGCCGCACCCGCCGCAGTTCGCGACGTCCGAGAGCGAGATGACGCAGGAGCCATCACAGGCCTCCTGCCCGTCGGGGCAGGAGGTCTCGCAGACGCCGGCGTTGCAGATCTCGCCGGCGCCGCACGAGACGCCGCAGGCGCCGCAGTTCAGCCGGTTCGCGTTGGTGTTGGTGCAGAGCCCGTCGCAGCTTTCGAAGCCGGTCGGGCACCCCTCGTCTCCGCAGCCCGAGAGCGCGAGGAGGAGGGTCGTACAGGCGAGGAGCAGGCCCCGCCGGAGGGAGATGTCGATGTTCATCGTCGCCTTCTTTCCGTGGGGGGCGCTCACTGGATCACCACGAGCTCGCGCGTGTCGTCATCCCACGCGAAGAGCGTGTTCGACGCCGCGTCGTAGGCGAGGCCGTAGTTCGACGAGGTGCCGCTGGTCACGCGGCCGACGATGCCCACGAAGGGCGTCGCGCTCGTCGGGTTGCAGATGTAGCGAATCGTGCCGAGCGAATCGTTGATGTAGAGGATGTCCGCCGACCCGTCGGGGGGCGTGCTCGTGTCCGCCGCCACGATGTTGTTCTTCGTGAGGCTCAGGTTGATGATGCTGTCGGTGATCAGCGTCACCGCCAGCGTCGTCCGGTCGACGCGCACGATGCGGTCCCGGTCCTCGCACATGAGGTAGAAGTTGTTCGCGTCGAGCGCGAGCGCGTTGCAGTCCTCCTCCCCCGTGAAGGTCTGCTCCGTCATCACCTGCGGGTACGGGGCCGTGGTGTCGAGCGCGTAGATCTCCGTGGTGAGGGTGTCCGTGTCTTCCTCCGTGAGGAGGTAGAGCGTCGTTCCGTCGACCGCGCTGCCGCGAATGTCGTCATCGCCGCTCGAGGGCTCGGTCCCGACGACCTCGGGCACCGGGAAGAAGGTCACGCCCCCATCGCTGCTGATCCGGTAGACGCGGTTCGTGCCGGTGGTGTCGTCGATGGTGAACCAATCGTTGCCGACGGCCGCGAGCGTGTAGCCCTGCTCCACGCTGAGGAGCGGCACGATGCGCTCGATGTCACGGGCGACATCCGTCGCCTTGTTCAGCGCGAAGGTGTTGAACGTGCTGCCGATGAGCAGCTCGCCGCTGGTCGCCCCGCCGCTCACGTTGAACATCTCGTACTCCGTGAACGAGAAGCCCGCGAGGGACGTCCGCCGCTTCGTGATGGTCCCGGCGACGACGCCCGGGTCCCCGAGGTCGCAGCCCGCGGGCACCGGCGGCGCCGCCACCTCGGAGAGCGTCATCGAGACCGGGTTGTCGAGCGGGTTCGAGCCCGAGGTCGTGTCGCGGAGGTAGATGAAGTAGGTCGTCCCGGCACGCGCCCGGAAGGTCATGGTCATCGTCGAGCCGAACTGCGACGAGCAGGCCAGCTGCCCGGAGAGGTCGCCGCAGGTCCCCGCTGCGACGGCCATGTCCCAGCGCGTGCTGCTCGGCGGCGTCGTCGACACCGTCGCGTCGACGGTGGTCGTCGGCGTGTAGGAGAAGACGATGTCCGGGCCGGCGTCGGCCGTCGTCGTGCAGCCCGCGGGGTTGCCGAAGGCGTCCGTGCGGTCGCTCGTGTCGAACCAGCTGTAGGTGAAGGTGCCGACGTCGAGGGGGATGGCCGTCGAGCAATCGGCGCCGGTCTGGGTCTCGTCGAGGCAGTCGCCGGCGGCGCAGATCTCGCCCATCCCGCACACGGTGCCGCACGCGCCGCAGTTCATCGGGTCCGTGTCGGTCTCGGCCTCGCAGCCCGTGCTGACCATCGTGTCGCAATCGGCGAAGCCCGCGTCGCAGGCCACGATCTCGCAGGCGCCCTCGCTGCAGGTGCCGGCAGCGTTGTCGACGTCGCAGGAGACGCCGCAGGCGCCGCAGTTGTCGATGTCGAGGGCGAGCTCGGCCTCGCAGCCGTCGCTATCGGCCCGGCCGGCGTCGAGGTTGCAGTCGAAGAAGCCCTCGTCGCAGAGGCCGCCGCACTGGGACTCGGCGCAGAGCGCCGTTCCGCCCGGGACCGCCGGGCAGGCGTCGCCGCAGGCGCCGCAGTTGTTGGCGTTGGTCGCCAGGTCGACGCAGGCGCCGTCGCAGTCGGTCAGGCCCGTGTCGCAGACGACGCCGCAGACGCCGCCGCTGCAGACCTCGCCCTCCTCACAGGCCGTCTCGCAATCGCCGCAGAAGAAGGGGTTGCTGTCGAAGTCGACGCAGCTCTCGACGGTCGCGCCTTCGACGGTGACCGTGCAGAGGTCCGGCGTCGCGCCGCCGCACTCCGTGCTGCAGCTTCCGAGCCGGCAGACCTGGCCGGTCTCGCAGGCCGTGCCGCAGCCGCCGCAGTTCGCCGCGTTCGAGCTCGTGTCGACGCAGGCGCCGTCGCACTCGGTGAGGCCGGCCGCGCAGGTCAGCTCGCAGGCTCCATCGACGCAGAGCTCCGTGCTCGAGCACGCCGTGCCGCAGCCGCCACAGTTGGCGCGGTCGCGGGAGGTGTCCGTGCAGGTGCCGCCGCACTGGGTCAGGCCGCCGCCGCAGTCGAACGCGCAGGTGCCGCCGGAGCAGACCTCGTTCGCCGCGCAGGCCGTGCCGCAGGCGCCGCAGTTGTTCGGGTCGACCTGGAGGTCGCGGCACTCGTCACCGCAGACGGTGGTGCCACCGCCGCAGGTCGCCGCGCAGGCACCGCCCGAGCAGACGAGGCCGGCACCGCACTCGGTGCCGCAGGCGCCGCAATTCTCGCGGCTCGAGTCGAGCGTCACGCACTGGTTGCCGCAGACGACCTGGCCGTCCGGGCAATCGGCGATGCAGGTCGTCTCCTCCTCGCCGGCCGCGACGCCGCAGACCTCGCCCGTGTCGCAGGCGTTCCCACACGCGCCGCAGTTCGTCGGGTCGATGTCCAAGTTGAAGCAAAAGCCACCACAATCGGTGAACCCGCTCGGACAACCCCCGTCGTCCCCGCAGCTCACCACGGTCAGCGACGCGAGGGCCGCGACCGTAAGCCAACACCATCGTTGCATCGAATCCTCCTGCGCGACGGACGCGCCCCAGGACGATACAGAAAGTTGCCCCCCGCGTGGGACGTTCACGGCGACCGACCCGGCGGTCGGGCGTTCCCGAAAGCGCCGCTGTCGTCGCACATGAACCTACCCGTACGCCGAAGCCGTCAGCCGGGTGGCAGAAAACCGCCACACCTGCCCTCTCACAAAAAGTGACGGATCTCCTCCGCGGGAGATGTCCGGCGGCTGTCGGGCCCGTGTCCAAACGCGTTCGCGCCTCGGTGAGACCATCATGAGGTCTCACCGAGGTCGCGACGCGGCCAGGCCGTGGTTCAGCCGGCCCGGAGGCCGAGCATCTCGCGGAGCTGCAGGTACTCGCGGCTCACGGCGTAGACCGTGAGCTGCTCGAGGCGCGTCCGCTCGGGGACGAGCTCCTCGGCCCCGGCGCGCACGACGGCGGTGGCGTAGGCGAGGTCCCCGGCAAGGAGGAAGCCGACGCGGTCGGCGGTCAGCTCCACGCCCTGCATCCAGCGGCGCATGTCGAGCTCGGGCGGGTCCTCGAGGAGCGCCTGCACCTGGCCCCGGACCTGGTCCCGGCCGGTGGCCGAGAGGTTCCGCTGGAGCGACGAGAGCGCCTCGGCGCTCCGGCTCTGGAGGTTCGGCGGCACCGGGAAGGCCGGCTGCACGAGGCGCACGGCCGCGAGGAGCCACGCCCGGAGCGAGCCCGCCGAGGGCACGAGCGAGTACATGAGCGCGTCCCGGCGGTAGGTCGCCAGATGACGTCCCGCCACGACGGCGAGGGCCTGCGCCGGCCCGCCGGCCTGCGCGCCCTCGCCGAGCCCGACGGCCGGCGTGGCCGTGAGCACCATCGAGAGCCCGCCCGGGTCGCCCGCCCGCGCGTAGAGCTCCGGGAGCTCGATGCCGAGGAGCGTCGCCGCGTTGCCGAGCTGCGTGGCGATGGCGCCCGCGCTGGCCGCGTCCCGCTTGTCGCCCTCGCTCAGCCCGTAGGCGTCGAGGCGCTGCGCGCGGTTCTGAAGCACCGCGGGCACCATGGCCGCGAACACGCGGGTGATGCGCGCGTCCTGGTCCGGGTGCCGGACGAGGGCATCGTAGGCCGCGCCGTCGAGCTTGGCGCTCGGCGCGAACGGCTCCGTGCGCCGGTAGGCCTTGAAGAGGGCCTCTTCGTCCGGCCCGGCCATCTGCAGCTCGCGGAGCGCCTGCGCGACGCACCACACGCCGTCCGAGTTCCCGGCCTTCTCGTAGACCATCTTCAGCGCCTGGTAGGACGCCGTGCGGAAGGGGCTGAGCGAGAGGAGCCGCGAGTGCACCTCCGCCGCGGCCTCGCCGGCCGCGCCGCCCTCGTAGAGCTCCGCGAGGCGCTCGAGGCGCATGCGGTCCCGCGGGTCGAGCACGCGCGCCGCCTCGTAGGCCTCGCGCGCGGCGCTCGGGTCGCCGCTCGCGAGGCGAAGGGCGCCGAGACGGTCGAGGAGCTTCGCCTTGGCGAGCTTCTCGCTGCTGGTCCCCTCGCCGAGGCGCGCGATCTGCTTGTCGTAGGCCGCCGCCAGCGCGTCCTCGTCGCCGGCCGCCTCGAGGCACTGGATGAGCCCCTCGAAGGCCTTCTCGAGCGTCGGGTCGTTATCGAGGGCCTTGCCGTAGAAGCCCACGGCGTCGGCCGTGTTGCCGAGCTCGTAGTGGGAGATCGACGCGGCCGTGAGGAAGTACTTCGCGAGCGTCGACCGGTCGTCGACGAGCTCGCTGATGCGCAGCACCACCTCGATGAGGCGCGCCCAATCGCGCGACTCCGAGTAGACCGCCATGAGCTTCGTCAGGAGGTTGCGGTCGTCCGGGACGATCTCGAGCGCGGCGACGTAGCTCTTCGAGGCCGTCGTCCGGTCGTCGAGCTCCTCGGAGAGCACGTCGCCCACCTTCACCAGCAGGTCGAAGCGCTCCTGGCCCTCGCTCGAGAGCATGCGGCGCCGGAGCACCTTCACCACGGACTCGTAATCGCCCTTGGCGCGGTAGGCCTCCTCGAGGGCCTCGGCCGCCTCGGGATCCTCCGGGCGGAGCTCCGAGGCCTCGACGAGGAGCGGGAGCCCCTCGTCCGTGGCGCCGGCGCGCGTCAGCGCGATGCCCTGGCGGAGGAGCACGAGCCCCTTGTCGCCGCCGACGAGCTGGTCGCCGGCCTTCTCGAGGAGCTCGCGGTAGAGCTCCGCGGCCTCGTCCATGGCCCCGGCGCGGAAGCTCGCGTCGGCCACGCGCTCGATCACCGAGCGATCGTTCGGAGCGTAGGCCTTGGCGTTCAGGTAGGCGCGCTGAGCCTTGTCGAAGTCGCCGCGGTCGCGGAAGGCGTCGCCGGTGCGGAGCGCGATGGACTTGGCCGTGGCGTCGTCCATCTCCCCGAGGCGCGCGAGCAGGGGCTCGTAGGCGCCGGCGGCCTTGGCGAACTTCCCGGCCGCGTAGGCCATGTCGCCGATGCCACGGAACGCCAGGGTGTTCGTGCCGTCGAGCTCGAGGGCGCGCTCGAAGAGGCGCTCGGCCTCGCCCTCGTCACCGAGGCGCTCGAAGGTGAGCATGCCGAGCTCGGCGAGGAGCTGCGCCTTCGCGCCATCGCCCTCGGCGACCTCCATCTCCTTCTTCAGGAGCTCCGCCGCGCCCTGGGCGTCGCCGCGCTCCGTGTAGAGCCGCCGGAGCGCCGCCGTGGCCTTCGCGTCGTTCGGGATGACGTCGAGGGCCTTCTTGTAGCGGTCGATGGCGCGGTCCTTGTCGCCGGCCTCCTCGAGGAGCCGCCCGGCCTCCATGAGCCGCTCGATCTTCTCGAGGTCGTCCTTGGCGCTCGCCGCGAGCTTGTCCGCTGCGTCGATGGCCGCGGCCGCGTCGCCGAGCTGCGCCTTGATGCGCGTCGTCAGGCCGAGAGCCTCGACGTTCTTCGGGTCGACCTGCAGCACGCGGTCACAAAGCTCGAGGGCCCGCTCCGGCGCCCCCACGTCCGTGATGAGCGTGCGCGCCGCCTTGAGCAGCAGGTCGATGCGCCGGCGCTCGTCCGCCGTCGCGCCGGCGTGGCGCTCGAGGGTCTTCACGAGGTCGTCGAAGCGCCCCATGCGCCGGTAGAGCCGGGAGAGCGCGGGGTTCGCGTCCTCGTTGCCCGGGTCGATGAGCGCCACGGCCTCGAAGGCCGCCGCGGCCTTCTCGTGGTCGCCGAACTCTTCCTCCTGGAGGCCGCCGACCTGCGTCAGCACCTGCACGCGCTGACGCGGCGTGGGCACGACCTCGAGCTGCTTGCCGAGCACCTCGAGGAGCTCGCCGTAGTTCGAGCTGCGCGCGTGGATGCGCTCGAGGCCCTTGAGCGCGTCGAGGCTCTGCGAGTCCGCGGCGAGCGCGGCCTCGTACTGCACCGTCGCCTTGGCGACGTCGTTCAGCCGGTCCTCGTAGAGCTCTCCGAGGCGGAGGAGCGCCGTGACCTTCGCGGAGCCGCCGGCCTGCCGCGCCTGGTCCTGGAGGAGCGAGGCGAGCGCGTCCCAGTCCTTCTTGTCCTCGTAGACCTTGGCGAGCGCCGCCGTGGCGTCGGGGTGCGCCGGGTCCTCCTCGAGGATCGCCTGGAACATCGCCACGGCGCGGCCCTGGTCGCTGAGCTTGTCGAGGGTGACCTCCGCGGCCTGGGCCTTGAAGTCACGCGCGCGCGCCGGGTTCGTCGACGCGCTCGCCCGCGAGACGAGGAGCTGGGCGTACTCCTGCCAGCTCTGCGCCTTCCGGTAGAGGTCGAGCGTGCCCTCGTAGGCAGCGTCGTTCTGCGGGTCGATCTCCAGCGCCTTCGCGTAGCAGGGGATCGCGAAGTCCGGGCGCTTGAGGTGCTCGGCGTACCAGCGGCCCATGAGCAGCCAGAGCGGGAGCGGGTCGTCGTCCCCCTCCTGCATGTGCTCGTTGAGCGTCGTGAGCACCTCGTTCCAGCGCGTCGTATCGCCGGACGCGATGCGCTCGATGGCCGTGGCCGTCTCCTCGTCGCGAGGCTCGTCGGCGAGGGCCTGGGTGTAGGCGACGAGCGCGTTGTCCGGGTCGCCGAGCTTCTCGAGGTAGAGGGCGCCGATCTCGCGGAAGAGCGAGGCCTGCTCCTGCGCCGACTCGATGGTCTCGGCGCGCTCGAGGAGGAGCTCGCCGAGGGGCTCCCAGCGCTCGCTCGTGCGGAGGAGCTCCTCGAGGCCGCTGAGGGCCACGCCGTCCTGAGGGTCGATCTCGAGGATCTGCCGGTAGGTCGCCTCGGCGGTCTCCGAGTCCTTCAGGTGCGTCGCCTGGAGGCGCGCGATGCGGAAGAAGAGCGCCTTCTTCGCCGCCGCGTCCTTGGCGGCCTCCTCGGCGTCGTAGAGGGCGTCGACGGCCTGGCCGAAGGCGCCGCCCGCCGCGGCGACCTTCTCGAGGTTCGAGGCCTCTTCGCTGCCGCCGGGCTTGGCGAGGAGCGCCTTCTTCGCCGCGGCGAAGGCGGCCTGGTCGAGCTCGCCGGTGCCGACGGAGCCGACGATATCCCGGAGCGCGCGCTCCATGGCCGCGGCGGAGCCGAAGCGCCGCGCCGGATCCTTCGCGAGGGCCTTCAGCACGAAGGCGTCGACCTCGGGGCTGACCCAGCCCTGCGGCGCGAGGCTCGAGGGCGCCGCCGGCTCGGCGGAGAGGTGCTGAGCGATGACGTCGAAGGAGGTCTCGCCCACGAAGGGCGGACGCCCCGTGAGCGCCGTGTAGAGCGCGACGCCGAGCCCGTAGAGGTCCGCGGCCGGGCCCACGCCCTCACCGCGCGCCATCTCCGGCGCGATGGCCTCCGCGCTGCCGAAGATGCGGAGCGCGCCCATGGCGTTCTGCCGCGTCGCGCCGGCCGCGAGGAGCTTGTAGACGCCGCCGTCGACGAGCATGCCCTGGAGCGGCCCCTCTCCGTCGCGAGACACGAAGATGTTCCCGGCCTTCACGTCGCTTTGCACGAGGCCGGCGGCGTGGAGCTTGATGAGCGCCGTCAGGACCCCGTCGAAGAGCTGCGCGACGTCGCGCACGTGCATGGGACCGACCCGGCCCACGCGCGCGGCGAGCGTCTCCCCCGGCGCGAGCTCGGTCGCGACCCAGGGCCGCCCGTCGCTCAGGGTCCCCACCCCGAGCACGTGCGCCAGGCCCGGCGAGGCGATGCGCCTGAGCGCGCGCTGCGTCGTCAGGTAGCGGGCGACCGCCGAGGGGTCGCGCGAGAGGCTCGAGCGAATGACCTTGAGCGCCGCGGTCACGGGCTTGCCGTCGATGGTCGCCGTGGTCTCGTAGACCCGGCCGAGGCCGCCGTCGGCGAGGGTCTTCGTGATCTCGAAGCCCCCGATGGTCTCCCCGGCCTCGAGGCCGCGGCCGACGCGCACGTCGAAGACCCCGTCCACCTCGGCGGTCTTGCCCATGAGCGCGATCGCGTCCGCGAGGGCCTCGAGCGCGTGGTCCCGTTCGGCGCGCTCGACGAGAGCCCGCGCGAAGGTGCCGCTGCTGGACGAGCCGCCGAGCTCCTTCGGGTCGTAGCCCATCAGGTCGAGGGAGAGACGAGTCATCTCGTCGAGGGCGAAGTGGCGCTCGAGCTCGCCGCGGAGGAGGTCGTGGGGGTGGGTCATCGTGGTGAGGGAGGGGTCGGCGGTCGCGTGCCAGGTGCCCGCGAAGGGAGGGGCACGAGGCGCGCCGAAGCGGGCGCGCGGTCGCGCGTTCGAAGGGCGCCGCGGGAGGGCCGGGCCGCCGCGGAGGGGGCGGATGGTAGCGGGCCGTTTCGGCGACGTCGAGCGGGGGTCGCGTGCGTTACGACACGGAAACAGGACGTTTTTCCGCGGCGTTTCACGAGGCCGTGGCGGGGTCGGCCTCCGGAAGCGGCGCCGCCTCGGGACCGCGGACCCCTCCGCCCCCCGCCTGAGCCGCGCGGAGCCGCTCCTCGGCGGCGAGCACGAGCGCCGGGAGCGTGTCCGCCTGCCCGGGCACCGACGCCGCCCCGCAGCTCAGCCGCACGCCGAAGCGCACGCCGCCGGAGCCCTGGAAACGCAGGCCGCCGGCCTCGCGGGCGAGGCGCTTGAGCGCGGGCAGCGCCGCCTCGGCCTCGCTGCCCGTGAGCCCGAGCGCGAAGGTCGGCACGGCCCAGCGCGCCCGGAGGTCCTCGAGACGGAAGCGCGCACGGAGCAACGAGGCGATGGCACCGAGCACGCGCTGCCCCGTCCCGTGCCCGTGCCGGTCGACGATGGCCTGATGCCCGTCGAGCTCGACGAAGGCCAGCGTGAAGGGCAGCCCGTGGCGCGCGGCCTCGGCCAGGCGCCCGCGGAGCACGGGAGCGAGCTGCGCGCGCCGCGGGAGCTGCGTGGGCGCGTCGACGGCCTGGCGCCGGC
>JBCDGX010000104.1:0-11854 GCA_038750805.1 Myxococcota bacterium | reverse complement strand
CGTCGGCCTCCTCGGCCCGGGCGAGGGGCCCGGGGTGGTGTACGCATACCGCCGCGAGGGCGAGGCATGGATGCTCGAAGCGAGCCTGCGCCCGGACTGGCCGCCCATCGTTCCGCATGAGGTGGGCTTCGGCGAGCGCGTCGCCGTGCGCGGCGGGACGGTGCTGGCGCAGGGGTCGGGCTCGAGGGTCGTGGTCTTCCGCCGCGATGCGGCCGGTGCGTGGTCGGGGCCCTCGACGCTCCCCGGTCGCGACCGCGTCGTGGCCTTCTCGCTCGTCGACGAGGAGACCGTGGCGACCCTGCGCGAGCCGCCGGGAGGGCGCGGGGTCGAGTTCCGCCTCGAGGTGATGGGCCTCGACGGCGTCGTGCGGCTTGCCGTCGACGTTGGCTATGCGCTCGCTCTGGCGGTTGCGGGGGAAACGCTGGTCGTGAGTACCCCCGATGGCCTGCTGGTCGGCAGCGCCGCGACGGGTCTGGAGCGGCTTCCGCTCGACGTGGTCGTCACGCAGGCCCTCGCGCCCGTGGCCGACGACCTCGTGCTCGCGACCGCTCGAGGCGGTCGCTACCGTTCCGAGGGGCTGATGAGCCTCGCGCAGGAGGGCGGGCGCTGGAGCGTCACCGCCTTCGAGCGGCCGGAAACCAGCCGGGAGGAGTTTCAGCCCATCGCGGTGCTGCCCGATTGGGTGGCGGTCGGCGCCCCGGGCGACTCGCTTCGCGAGGCCTACGGCATCGGCGCCGACCCGCGGCAGCGGCCGGGCCCCTGGGCAACCCAGGGAACCGTCTTCCTCTACCCGCGAGCCGTGGACGGACGTCCCCGCGACGAGCCACACTACCTCCGCCCCTTCGACGACCGGGTCGGGGCGCGCTTCGGCGCCGCCCTGGCGACGGACGGCACCTACCTCTTCGTCGGCGCTCCGAACGACCCGCTCGAGGAAGCGATCCCGCCCGACGCGTCCCGGGACTGGGCGAGCGAGACGCCCCCGCCGCGCCCCGTCGGCTCGGTGAGCGTCTGGCGACTTCAGCCCTGACGGCGACGACCGTCTCCCGATCGGGGCCGGCCCGTGGCAAGATCGGTCCATGCTTGCCCGGGCCCGCCTCCGCTGGACCGCGTGCGCGCTCCTCGTGGCGTGCAACAGCCCTTCGGGCCCCGCGCCCGGGGAGCGCCTCGAGGTGTGGGTCCAGATGGATCTCGAGCCCGAGCTCGAGGTGAACCACCTCCTCGTGCAGGCCGTCAACGGCGCCGGCGAGACGCAGCCCGAGGCCCTCGTCGGACGGCCGCTCTTCGCCGACGAGGATTGGTTCGAGGTGCCGCAGCTCCTCGCCGACATCGACCGCGGGGCGCTCGGCCCGGACGTCGGGTTTCTCGAGGTGAGCGCCGTCGGCCGGGACGGTCGCGTCATCGTGAGAAAGCGACCGCCCATCGGGCGGCTGACCCAGCGCGTGGACGTCCGCTTCTGGCGAGGCTGCATCGGCGCGCGTTGCGATTTCGGCGGCCATTGCCTTGGCGGCCGCTGCGTCCACGACGAGTGCCAGCGCGGTGACGAGCCGGAGTGCCTCGACCCCCAATGCGCGTCGGACATCGACTGCGTTCTCCCGGACGCGCCCTGCGCGGGGCCTGCGCGCTGCGACCGGGGCGTGTGCTTCCGGCGCCTCGACCTGAGCGCCTGCGGGCCGGACCGGCGCTGCGCCGACGATGGCCAGTGCGTCGGCCGCGGGCAGTCGGTCCGGGACGCCGTGTTGGGCGAGGCCTGCACGAGCCGCTTCCAGTGTGCGAGCCGGGCCTGCGTGGCCGGGGTGTGCTGCGAACGCTTGTGCTCGCCATGCCAGACCTGCGACAGCACGGGCCGCTGCGTCCCGCTCCGAGCCACGACCGGAAACCCTCCGAGCGACGAGCTCTGCAACGACCTCGACGACGATTGTGACGGCTTCATCGACGAGGAAGGCAACGCGGGGACCGACGCGAGCTGCGGCGCCTGCAACGTTCGCTGCGCGACGGACGAGCGCTGCGACGGCCAGCGCTGCGTCGTCGACGACGCCTGCGAGCGCTACTTCGGCCGGGGCTGCGAGGAGGTGCTCGTGGCGACGCTCAGGCCGCCGGGGCTGCAGCCGGTGCGCTTCGGCGAGCACGTCGCGCTGGACGACGACGTGCTCGTGGTGGCCGCCCCGGACGGCTTCGGCGCCCCGGGCGTCGACCCCTCGCCCGCCGAGTGGGTCCTGAGCTCCCGCGAGACCGGGCTGGGCGTCGTCTACGTCTACGGGCGGACGGACGCCGGGTGGGAGCTCGAGGCCAGCCTCCGGCCGGAAGGGGACGCGCTGCTCATCGGCGGGGCGGGCCTCGGGGCGGGCGGAGCGCACTCGGACGCCGCCTTCGGCACCCACCTCGACCTCCGTGACGGGACCCTGGTCGTCGCCGACCTCTTCAACAGGACGAGCCGCGTGCACGTCTTCCGGCGGAGCGCGGAGGGGAGCTGGTCCGTCGGGCCGACGCTCTCCTACGACGAGGAAGTGGTCGGGCTCGCGCTCGTCGACGCCGAGACGGTCGCGATGGTCCTCGCGACCGTGACGCCCCTCGAGCAACGCCTGCAGGTGCAGCGCCTCGACGGAGAGGTCCTCATCGAGGGCGCGTCGCGCCGCAGGAGCCAGACGGTGCTCACGAGCGACGGGGGGCGCGTCGTGTACGCCGCCGGCGGGGACCTCATGGCGGGGCGGCCGGAGGGGCTCCTCACGCCCCTGCCCATCGACATCCCTCTGGTCACGAGCCTCCACGTGGTCGACGAGGGGCGGATCTTCGCCGCTGGGGCTCCGTTCCCGAGCGGGCTCCTCGTGTTCGATGAAGGAGACGCCGGCTGGACCCAGCGCCGCCTGGACACGCCGGAGAGCGCGGGGCCCCTAGCGTCGGTCGTCGCGCTCCCCGGATGGGTCGCCGTCGGCGCCCCCTTCGATCAGCTGGCCGACGCCTCCGGCATCGGGCCGGACCTTCGCCTGCGTCCCGGCCGGCGTGAGCTGCGGGGGTCGGTCTTCCTCTATCCGCGGTCCGCTGACGGGCTGCCCTTCGATGCGCCGATTTACCTGCGGCCATTCGACACCCGGGGGGTGGCGGAGCACGGCGCCGCGCTCGCGACGGACGGCCGCTTCCTCGTCGTCGGGGCGCCGGGCACCGAGACGCAGCGCTCGCCGGTATCCGGAGGCCCGGCCGGGTGGTCCCCGCCCGACACGTCGCCCGTGGCCACCGGCGCCGTCACGATCTGGCAGCTCGGGCCCTGAAGGACGCTAAAGATCGAGCGCCAGGCCCGCGTGGATGCCGACCTGGTTGAAGGAGGCGCGGTCCCCACTCTCGAAGAGCATGTGGTGACGCCAGCCCACCTCGAAGAGAACCGCGAGGCGTTTGCCGATCCAGAGCTTGTTGCCGAGGAGCGCGCCGAGGCTGAAGCCGAGGCCCGCGTCGCTCCGCCCCGGGAAGTCGTTTGCGTAGGCGAAGGTGAGCGGGAAGGCCCCGTAGAGCTCCCAGCCGAGGCTTCGCCGCTGAAAGCGCCGGCCGACGCCCAGGAAGAGCCCCGGGTCGAAGATGAGGCTCCGGTCGTCTGCGCCCTCGGCCTGCCAGGCGAGGAGCTCGAACATCGGCCCGATCAGCGCGACGGCGTTGCCCCTCGTCGCGATGAAGCGGACGCCGAAGCCGATGGTGGTGTCGAGGTCCGCTTCGATGCCGGGGCCGTCGATCGAACCGGCGGCGCCGAAGGCCGCGTACACGTCGAAGGTGCCGCCGGCGGAGCGGCTCCCGCGACGCTGGGCCTCCGCCGGAGCCGCCACCACGAGCAGCAGCGCGGCGGCCGTGAGGGCGCGGACCATCAAACGTCGATGAAGGCGCGGACGCCAAAGGTGACGAGGAAGCGGTCCTGGCGGAGGTTGTCGTCCACGCCCTCACCGAAGAAGAGGAAGTCCGGCCACTGGAAGGCGCCGACGAGGTCGAGGGGGACGCTTCCCGCCATGATCGTGAAGCCCACCTCGATGCCGAAGGGGATCGAGTGGAGGTCGAAGTCGATGGTCCGGAAGCCCGTGTTCAGGCCGAGGTAGAGCTCTTCGGTGAACTGGAGAGCGAAGCGCGCCGGCACCTCGAGGTTCACCTGCGTTTCGTCGACGCCGGGGCTGACATCCACGAACCAGACGGCGAGCTCGGCGCCCGTGTCGAGGCTGAGCGCGTCGCCGAGGTGAACGCGGATGGGCACGCCGAAGGCGAAGCCGAAATCGGTCTGCGTCGGGATGAGCACGCTCGCCTCGAGGGCGAGCTCGAGGTCCCCGTCGATCAACCGGAAGCGCGCGAAGAGCGGGATGTCGCCGTAGTCGAAGTCCTGCGTGAACTGGAGCGGGAAGGCGCCCCGGAAGAGCGAACCGAGGATCCAGCGCCCGCGGTCCGTGCCCATGCGCTCGGCGCTCACGCCGACCTCGAGGTCGTCCGTGATGCCGAAGCTGCCGCCGATGTTGAAGCCCGACGCGGGGTCTGCTCCGTCGAAGGGGCGGAAGACGTGCAGGAAGCCGTTCACGTGGATGCGCCGCGCGCCGATGGTCAGCGGGCGCTGCACGTAGGCCGTGGGATAGCCCTGGGCGCCGCGGAGCTGCGGGCTCCCGCCGCCGTCCCAGGTGGCGTCGCCCTGCGCGAAGGCAGTCGAGCCGCTGGCCAGGACGGCGATCGCCGCCACGAGCGCCAGCTTCAGGTTGGTCGTGTCCGCCCTCATGTCCGCTCTCCTTCCGGGCCGCGGGGGTCGCGGTCCCACCGAGCATCCGTGCCGCTCGTCGCCGCGATCCGTGACTCGGCGCACATGGATCGCTCATGAAACGGCCCGGTTCCTCCAGGGAGCCCGCGCCGCCATGGACCGGGTCAATCGCCCGGTCGCGCCTCGAGACGGAGCACATACGCGCCCGTCGTACGCCCGTGAAACGAGGTGGCGACGACGCGGTAGCGACCGCCCACGGGGACGGTGACGTCGAGGCGCGCGTCATGGCCGCCGGCGCCGCCATCGTCCTCGGCGAGGAGCGCGCCCTCCGGGTCGAGGAGAAGGAGGTAGGCGTCGAAGGCTTCGCTCTCGAGCGTCGCCCGGATGGTCCAGCCCGGCCCCGCCTCGACCTCGAAGGCGTCGTAGTAGCTGCCGTCCACGCGGAGCACCGGGTCGCTCTCCTCGAGGGCCCCGCGATGCGTCGCGCCCGCCGAGCAGCCGGCGATCAATAGGAGAGCGAGCGTCCGGTCCACGAGAGCCCGAAGGTCGCCTGGCCGTTCGTCCACACGCTGAAGCTCTCCCGCCCTTCGCGGAGCGCGAAGAGGTTCAGCTCGAAGCCGATGTTCACGAAGCGGTTCACGCGGTAGGCGAAGTTGAAGCGGCCGCGGAGGAGCTGGCGAAGCCCGAAGGTCGCGCCGGCGTCGCGGAGCTGTCCGTTCGCGCCGCTCTCGGGGTCGACCTCCGTATTGATGAGCGACGCGAAGTAATCGATGTCGCCGCCCATCACGAGCCGGCGCCGGACGCCCTCGGTGGCGACGAGGTAATCGTTCACCGTGAGCTGGGCGCCGAAGCCCGGGATCGTCCGGCGGAGGTCCGCGTCGATGGCGTCGAGGACCTCGAAGCCGAGCTTGAGCTTCGCGATGACCTTGAGGTGGAGGCGCCACTGCGGGCCCGTCGTGAAGCGCATGCGGAGGAAGCGCTCGACGTCGTCCTCGGCCGTGAGCTCGGTCTGGACCTGGCCGTCCAGGAAGAGGTCCGGGACGTAGAGCTCGTCCTTGCGCGCGCGGGGCCCGCGCCAGGCGCCGGTGGTCTCGTAGAGGAGCACGTCCGTGCCCTCCTGGAGCGACGACTCGTCGGTCGAGACCAGCGTGTAGGTGATGCCGAGGGTGTTGTCCCAGCTCGCGAAGCGCGAGTGTGCCCCGCCGCGCAGGTCGAGGTTGATGCCGACCTGCGATTGGTTCGCGTTGGTCAGCGGGCTCTCCTGGTAGTCGCCGTTGTCGCGCACGGAGGTGCCCGAGAAGGTGAGCGTGGCGTTGGTCGTCGCGCGCCACTCGAGGCGATCGAAGGGGTCCATCACGTCGTCGCGCGGGTCGCCTTCGCGAGGCTCGTTCAGGTGGTCGAGCACGACGCCGCGGATCGTCGGGTCGCCTTCCGCCGCGGCGTAATCGGCCTCGGGGACCGTGCGCGCGTCGCCGCCCTCGGCGAGGAAGCGGACGGTGACGACGCGGTAGGTGGCGGCCTCGTCGATGGGGCGGCCGTTCACCTTCACGCGGAGCGCCCCGCTCGCGAGGCGCGTGTAGCTGAGGCCGAGGGAGAGGAGGCGCCGCGCGTCCGGGTCCGTGCGCGCGAGGCGGATGAGGTAGCGGGCGGGGACGCGCGTCACGACGAGGGGCTCGTCGTATTGGAGCGCGATGGTCACGTCGCTCTCGGTCAGGCCCGCGGGATCCGCCGGCTGCCAGCGCCCGTCGACGGCGTCGAGGTTGAGGAGGGCGACGTCCGCGCGCGTCGCGTCGCGCATCAGGCCGGCGGTGAGCTCCGCGAAACCCTCCGGTGAGATCTCCCGATCGAGGCTGCCGCCGGCGAGGTGCTGACCGAGCGCGGCGCAATAGGGGCGGCCCACGCGCGCTGCGAAGGCGGCGAGGGCGGGGGCCGGGTGGCCCTCCGGGAGCACTTCGGCCAGCACGTCGAAGCGGCTCGAGTCGGCGGCCTGGCGGATGGTGGCCCGGGCGCCGCCGGCGGGGGCCGGGGCGATGACGGCCGGGCGGACGCGGCGCGGACGCGCGAAGAGGAGGCGGTCGCCGACGCCGGCCGCGAGGAGGAGGTCCGGGCGGTCCCCGACGTCGAGCTCGGCGCTCGCGCCGAAGATGCGGGAGGTGGCCTCGTCGCCGCTGCCGGCGCCGACGATGGCCACGACGAGGTCGACGTCCGGGCGGGCGCGCGCGGCGCGGACGGCCTGGCGGATCGAGGGGACGAGGGGCGTGATGCGGACCCCGGCGACCCGGTCCGGGCCCACGCGGGCGGCGACCTCCTCGTCGAGGAAGGAGAGGATGGCGACGCGCTTCTTGCCGAGCCGGGTGGTGAGGATGCCGTCGTCGCCGGTCGCCAGGGCGTCGCAGAGCGGGCGGCCCTCGTCGTCGCAGTCCAGGTTGGTGGCGACCATGGGGATGCCGCGGCGGGCGAGGGCGGTGGCGCGGGCGAGGAGCACGTCCCGGCGGTCCCCGAGGTCCGCTTCGCCGAGGGCGAGGGCCCGGTAGCCGAGGCGCGAGGCGAGCTCGGCGAGCGCTTCGGGATCGTGCCGGGCGGCGAACTGGGCGACGCCGTGCCGCGCCAGGAGCCCGCCCGTATCGAGGACGAGAGCGCCGCCGGCCGCGGCGTCGGGGAGGGCGCCGGCGCTCCGGGCGAAGGGGGCCGTGCGGAGCGTGGTCCCGGCGGTGCAGGTCGGGACCGCGAGCTCCCCGGCGACGTTGCCGGTGACGATGATCTGGCCGAGGAGCTGGAGGCGGACGGCGTCCTCGTCTTCTTCGGGAGGTGGGGGCGGCTCATCGAAGACTTCGTCGGGGATCTCCTCGGGAAGGGCCTCGGGAGGCGGGGTCGGGGGCGGCAAGGGCGCGGGGGCTTCGGCGTCGGGGGCCTCGCGGGCAGCGTCGCCTTCGGTGGCGTCCCCGCTTGCAGCGCCCTCGGGCTCGCCTCCGTTCGCGTCGCCGCTGGCGTTGCCGTCGTTCGCGTCGCCGCTGGCGTTGCCGTCGTTCGCGTTGCCGTCGTTCGCGTCGCCGTCGTTCTGGTCGCCGCTCACGTCGCGGTCGTTTGCGTCGCCGCTCGCCTCACCGGCCGCCGCTTCGCCCTCGCCCGCCTGCTGCGCCAGCGCCATCGGCGCGAGCCCGAGGGCCAGCGCGACGCACGCGACCGTGACTCCCCAGCGCACGCTCAGTTGTTCGCCTTCACGCGGCGGTAGGGATGCACGAAGGCGGCGAGGCTCGCGCCGTTCCGCGTCGACATCCAGAGCCGGCCCTGGCCGCTGAAGCGGGCGACGAGCCCCTCACCGCCGAGGAAGAAGGAGCCGAGCCCTCCCACCTTCGTCACCTGGTACTGGAGCCCGTGGGTAAAGGCGACGATGTGCCCGGTGTCGACGACGTAGCCCTGCGGCGGGACGTCGATCGCGTGGATGCCCCCATAGGAGGAGAAGAAAAGCGGCCCGTGCCCATCGCAGCGGAGCAGGAAGAAGCCCGTCCCGCTGAAGAAGCCCTTCGCGCCGCCCCATTTCGTGTCGAGGTTCACGCTCGGCGCCGCCGCGAGGTAGGCGCCGCTGTTGAGGAAGACGCCGTAGGAGCCGTCCATCTCGAGCGCGACGACGTCGCCTTCGGCGCCCGGCGCGACGTAGAGCTGCTGGCCCGGCGCCGATGCCGTGAAGGTGCTCTGAAAGAGGGACTCGCCGCCAAGCACCTTACGCTTCAGGGCCGAGCCGAGACCCCCGCGCATCTGGGTCTGCATGCCCACGCCCGCGTCCCGCGCGACCATGGCCCCGGACTCGACGACCAGCGCCTCCCCGGCCTGGTCGAAGGTCGCGCGCACCATGCCGAAGTCCGGCTTGTCCATGAGCTCGTAGCGCATTCAGCCCTCCCGCGGCGGCAGGAGCCGCCCGACGAGCCCGCCGTACTCGGCCGGGTTCCGCGTTTGAATCCAGATGCGGCCCTGGCCGCGGAAATGACAGACGAGCCCTTCGCCGGAGAGGAAGCTGGCGACCCAGCCGCTCGCGCTCTTGCCCACCGAGTATTCGAGGTTCGCGTCCCAGGCGACGAGGTGCCCCGTGTCGATGACCAGGCTCCCGTCGCAGACGAGCTCCTGGATGCCGCCGAAGGCCCCGACGAGCATCTGCCCGGGCTGCTGCGTCGTCGCCTTCAGGATGAAGAGGCCCTCGCCGGCGAAGAAGGAGCGGAAGCCGCCGATCGTCGTGTCGATGTTCACCCAGGGCGAGCTCGCGATGTAGCTCGCGCTCTGCACGAAGAAGCCCGTGGGCGTCATCTCGAGGGGGACGATGTCGCCGCAGAGCGCGTGCGAGAGGAGGACCTCGCCGGGCCCGCCCTGCGCCGTGAAGGTGTTCCGGAAGAAGGACTCGCCCCCGAACACGCGCTTCAGGCCGCCCATGAGGCCGCCCTTGCCCATGCCCGTCTCGAGGTGGACGTTCGTGCTCATGCCGACCATCGCGCCGGTCTCGGCCACGATCGATTCGCCCGCCGCGAGCTGGACGCGCGCCATGGCCTGAGCGGGTCGGTATCCGACGTCGATCTGCATGCTCGGCCTCCTCAGCGCGGCAAGAGGGGGCGGAGCCAGTCGACGAGCGCCGACGGGTTCCGCGATTGGAGCCAGACCGTCCCCTGGCCCTGGAACTCGCAGACGAGCCCTTCGCCGCTCGCGACGAGGCCCATGACGCCGCCGCCGGCGCCCTTTATGACGTAGTCGAGGGGCCCCTCGAAGCCGACGAGGTGGCCGTTGTCGACGATGAAGCGACCGTTGACCGGCACGGGATGAACGCCGCCGTAGCTGTTGAACCAGAGGTCGCCGTGGCCGGAGATCTGGAGGAAGAAGGCACCCTCCTTCGCGAGCAGCGAGCGGAGGCCGCCGAACTTCAGCTTGGTCTCGAGCGACCCCATGGACGCCAGGTAGGCGCCGGTCGAGAGGGTGAGGGTCTCGCCCTGGAGCCGGCGATGGGCGATGGCGCCGGCCATGGGCGGCGCGATCCACACGCTCCCGCCGGAACCGCCCGAGAAGTGGTTCACGAAGAAGGTCTCGCCGCCCACGAACTTGCGCAGGAGCGCGATGAAGAAGGCCTTGAGCTTCGTGAAGAAGCTCGCGCTGGGTGAGGCGTTCATCTTCACCTCCATCTCGAGGCTCGTGTGCCGCGCCACCATCGCGCCGGCCTCCGCCGCGAGGACCTGGCCGGGCGCGACATCGACGCGAAGCATCGCGAAGCTCGGCCCGTGGGTGATCTCGTGGCGCGGTGTGCCACCCGCGGGAGCCGCCGGCGCGAGCGGTGCTTGGGCCTGCTGCATGCGTCCTCCTCCTCGCCGGCGAGTACCCCGAGGGCGGCGGGCCTTTCAAGCCGCACGGCCCGGGCGTGTCACGGGGCCGATCCATGGTGCGCGAGGAGGATCAGGGGAGCACGGTCGATCCCCGGGTCAGCCTCGCGACCCCGCCGGGGGCCCCGGGGCCTCCGAAGCGACCGACGAAGCCGAGCGAATTCAGGCGGCTCCACGCGAGACCGCGAAAATTTCGAGGGCGATCGGGCCCCATGCGGGTGCCCTGGTCGCCCCTCGAACGTGCGAAAGCGTGCGCTGGATGAGCCAACGCACGAAATCATCTGCCTACGATATATGGTGCTTTTTTGACGGGGTATCCGCTACATGTTGTGCTCGTCAGCACCTGGCACCACATGACTGGCCATGTGCGTTCGCTCGGGGTACCGGTTCGTCCGTGATTCCTACCCCCTCCAGGTCGCGTGGGCGCAACCGACGAGAGCAATCGAGACTTCAAATGACTGGAATCACTGATGAAGAAGGAAACGAAAGCGCGGGCTGCCTTCTTCGCTTGACCTGGGCGTCGCGTCCGCGTAACCCGGATCTCCCCCATGGGTAGTGGTGGTCATGGCAACGCCAGCGCTACCCGTTGTGGACAGAGTGGAACGACGGTGGACGAGCCGGGGAAAACGCAACTCAGCCTCGGGATGAGCTGGGGGATGGTTGGGGATTCCGCGGTGATACCACTGGACAAGCTGGGGGGACGCGCGGCGTCCCTCCCGGCTGGGGTCTCCCTGCGCGCGGCCGGGGTGACGCCGCTCAATCGTGTAAGTGTTCGTGAAGAGGCGGTTTTTCTCGGCTGATGAGCTGGAGCCGAGGGATGTGCGGAGGCAGAACGTGGCGCTAGAGAAGCGATACATGGATGGCGAGACGGTGAGCGAGCGGGGCCTCGACGGCGCGCTTCGGCGGGCAGAGGTTGCTCAGCAGGCGGGGGGCATGTCCCTCGAGCGGCGCTTCACGCGCCCCGGCGAGGACGCCCTCGAGGGCGTCGAGGTCGAGCTCCGCGACAGCGTGATCACCGGCTCGGACGGCTCGGTGGTGTTCAAGCTCGAGGGCGCCGAGGTGCCGCGCGGCTGGTCCCAGCTCGCGACGGATATCGCGGTCTCCAAGTACTTCCGGAAGGCCGGGCTCCACGGCGATGCCAAGAAGGGGGAGCGCAGCGCGCGCCAGCTCGTACACCGCGTCGCCCACACGATCCGGAGCGCCGGGGAGGACTTCGGGGGCTACTTCGCCGACGCCGAGGCCGCCGAGACCTTCGAGCAGGAGCTCAAGCACCTCCTCATCCACCAGAAGGCCGCCTTCAACTCGCCGGTCTGGTTCAACTGCGGCCTCTGGCACGAGTACGGCATCGAGGGCACCGGCGGGAACTGGGTCTGGGACCCGAAGACCGACGAGATGGTCGAGACGCGCAACGCCTACCAGAACCCCCAGTGCTCGGCGTGCTTCATCCAGGCCGTCGAGGACGACCTGATGGCGATCTACGACCTCGTGAAGAACGAGGCGCGCCTCTTCAAGTACGGCTCGGGCACGGGCTCGAACTTCGCGAAGATCCGCGGCCGCCAGGAGAAGCTGAGCGGCGGCGGCACCTCGAGTGGCCTCATGAGCTTCCTCGAGGTCCTCGACCGGGCGGCGGGCGCGACCAAGTCCGGCGGCACCACGCGGCGCGCGGCCAAGATGGTCACGCTCGACATGGACCACCCGGAGATCGCGGACTTCATCCAGTGGAAGAGCCACGAGGAGCGAAAGGCCCGCGCGCTCATCGGCGCCGGTTACTCGAGCGATTTCAACGGCGAGG
>JBCDGX010000103.1:0-11940 GCA_038750805.1 Myxococcota bacterium | reverse complement strand
CACCACGGCCATCGCGATGGCCGCGGCGCTGGGCGCGAGCCACGCGGAGATCTACAGCGACGTCGACGGCGTCTACAGCGCGGACCCGCGCGTGGCGGAGGACGCCCGGCATCTCCCGGAGCTCACCTACGACGAGATGGGGCGCATGGCCGCGGCGGGGGCGAAGGTGCTCCACGCGAAGGCCGTCGAGTTGGCGCGCGACGCCGGCATCGCGATCCGCGCGCGCTCGACCTTCCGGCCTGGCAAGGAGACGCACGTGCACGACGCGGCGGCGCCGGCCCGGACGCCCCGCGCCGTCGTCGGTGCCCGGGGACTCGCGGAGATCGCCCTGCCCCGCCGCGCCTTCACGGGCGCCCTCGCGCTCCTCGCGGAGGCGGGCCTCGACGTCCCCTTCAGCGCGACCGGTGACCGCGTCGCGCTCGCGCTCCGGCCGGCGCACGCGCCCGATTGGCCGGCGCTCCGCCGCGCCCTCGAAGAGGCGCACGAGGCCCGGATCATGGACGCGCGGGGCACGGTCACCATCGTCGGCGGCGGCCGCGCCCCGGTGGCGGCGGCCGTCGAGGAGCTCGTGCCCGGGGTGACCCTCGAGTGCGCCGAGGGCGAGGTGCGGCTCCGGATGGACGACGCATCCGTCGACGACGCCGTCCGCGTCCTCCACGCGCGCCTCGTCGGCGGAGAGGACCCGCCCGCATGAGCGCGACGGTCCTGGTCGTCGACGACGAGAAGAACATCCGCCGCACCCTGCGCATGGTGCTCGAGGGCGCAGGCCTCGACGTGCTCGAGGCGGGCACCGCCGAGGAGGGGCTCGCGACCCTCGGCGACGAGGAGGTCGATCTCGTGCTCCTCGACATCAAGCTGCCGGGGGTGAGCGGCGTCGAGGCGCTCCGGCGCATCCGCGCCAAACCCACGACGCAGCAGCTCCCGGTGCTGATGATCAGCGGGCACGCCTCCGTCGCCGAGGCCGTCGGCGCGGTGCAGGCGGGCGCCACGGACTTCTTCGAGAAGCCCCTCGATCGCGACCGGGTCCTCGTCAGCGTGCGGAACGCCCTCGCCACCTGGAAGCTCCACCGGGAGGTCGAGCTCCTCCGCGCGGACGTAGGCCATCGCCACCGCATGATCGGCGAGAGCACCGCGATGGCGACGCTCCACGTGCAGCTCGAGAAGGTGGCGCCCACGCCGGCGACGGTGCTGGTCACCGGCGAGAGCGGCACGGGCAAGGAGCTCGTCGCCCGGGCGATCCACCGCCTCTCGCCGCGCGCGAGCCGGCCCTTCGTGAAGGTGAACTGCGCGGCGATCCCCGCCGAGCTCATCGAGAGCGAGCTCTTCGGCTTCGAGCGCGGCGCCTTCACCGGCGCGGCGCAGCGCCGCCGTGGCATGTTCGAGCAGGCGAGCGGCGGCACGCTCTTCCTCGACGAGATCGGCGACATGAGCGCGTCGGCCCAGGCGAAGGTGCTGCGCGCGATCCAGGAGGGGGAGATCAGCCGCGTCGGCAGCGAGCGGAGCATCGAGGTGGACGTCCGCCTCGTGGCGGCCACGAACAAGAACCTCGAGGACGAGGTGCGCGAGGGGCGCTTCCGCGAAGACCTCTACTTCCGCCTCAACGTCGTGCCGATCACGAGCCCCCCGCTCCGCGAGCGCCGCGACGACGTGCCGCTCCTCGCCAAGGCCTTCCTCGAGGCCTTCGCCGAGGACAACGGCGTGAAGGCCAAGCCCATCGACGCCGACGTGCTCGAGGCGCTGAAGCAGCGCCAATGGCCCGGGAACGTCCGCGAGCTCCGCAACGTCGTCGAGCGCATGGCGATCCTCAGCGGGAGCCGCATCACGCTGGCGGACGTTCCCGCCGAAGACCGCCTCGGCGCCGCCCGCGCCGCCGAGGAGGCCGCGCGCTCGACGCCCCCGCCCCCGGAGCTCCCGCGCGCGCCGGCCGACGGCAAGCGCATGACGCTCAAGGAGTACCGGGATCACGCGGAGCGCCAGTACATCCTGACGACGCTCCACGAGGCGGGCTGGAACATCAGCCGCGCCGCCGTGAAGCTCGGCGTGGAGCGGACGAACCTGCACAAGAAGATGCGCGGCTACGGCATCAGGCGCGAGGACTACGCCTGAGCGCCGCGGTCCCCTGCCGGGCCCGTGCGAGCCACCATCGCCCGGCCTCGTAGGGCCGCCACTGCTTGGCGAGCGCGAGGCTGCCGGGGACGCGGAGCCAGGCGGGGAGCGCGCCCGAGGTCCCCGCCAGCGGGTAGCCGAGGGCCGCGAGCTCGGGTCCCATGATCGCCTCCATGGTCGCCTGCTCGGCCGGGCTCGCGAGGGTGCGATGCGTGCCGATCTTCGACGGGTCGAGGGGGCCGAGGGCTGCGCTCTTCAGGTCCCGTTCCTTCGCCGGGACCGCGTCCGTCCCGCGCGAGAGCTCGAGCTGCGCGGGCTCGAAGCCCACGCCGAGGGCGTCGTCCACACGGGTCAGCGTCGCCTCCGGCGCGCGGATCAGGTCCTCGAAGCGCACGCGATGGACGCTCGCCGCGTAGCGACGCTCGAGCTCGAGGCCCATGCGAATCGCGCGCGCCCAGTTCAGGGCGTGCCGCGCGAGGTCGTCGTGGAAGGCCTTCCGGCCGCGGAGCGCCACGGCCACGTCGCGACCGTCGCGGACGAGCCAGAGGATCGTCGCCTGCGGAAAGGCCGCGAGCACGTGCGGGAGCTCGACGAGGTGCGTCGCCGTCTTCTCGCCGACGCGACGCTTGCCGCGCGCGGCCGCGTAACTCTCGAGGGACGCGCGCATGGCGCCCGGCCACCCCGCCGGGAAGGCCTCCGCCCGGTCGCGCACGTCGCCGGCGTCGAGGCCGAGGCGCGGCATGAAGTCGAAGCCGAGGACACGGTCCACGTAGTGCGCGCGTACGCGTGTGCGCCCGTGCTTCCAGAGCCGCGGCAGGCAGTGGAAGAGGTAGGTCTCCGGCGGGAGGCAGAGCTCCGAGTGCCGGTCGAGCATCACCTGGAGGAGCGTCGTTCCGGAACGCGGGAAGCCCACGATGAGGAACGGGGCGAAGTCCGGATCCCCCTGCATCACGATCGGCGCATATCAGCCGCGCCCTTCGCGGTCGAGCGCGCGCCCCGCCCTTTCCCGGGCGGGGCGCGGCGGCTCGCGAGGGGTCAGCGCCCCTCGAGCTCGAAGCGGTCGAGCATCATGACCTTCGCCCAGGCGGCGACGAAGTCCTGGACGAACTTCTCGCCGGCGTCCTGCGCGGCGTACACCTCGGAGATGCTCCGGAGCTGCGAGTTGGAGCCGAAGACGAGGTCGACGCTCGTGCCGGTCCAGACGACCTCGTTCGAGCCCCGGCGCCGGGCCTCGTAGGTGTTGCCCTCGTCCACGGCGCTCCACTCGAGGTCCATGTCGAGGAGGTTCACGAAGAAGTCGTTCGTGAGCGTGCCGGGACGCTCGGTGAACACGCCGGCGCTCGAGCCGCCGTGGCTCACACCGAGCACGCGGAGGCCCGCGACGAGCAAGCTCATCTCCGGCGTCGTGAGCGTGAGCAGGTCCGCGCGGGCGACGAGCGCCTCGAGCTCCGCCTGCTCCGTGCTCTCCGTGAGGTAGTTCCGGAAGCCGTCGGTGGTCGGCTCGAGGACCCCGAAGGACGCCCCGTCCGTCATCTCCTCGGTCGCGTCCGTGCGGCCCGGCGCGAAGGGCACGCTCACGGTGACGCCGCCGTCCGCGGCGGCCTTCTCGATGGCCACGGAGCCCGCGAGCACGATGAGGTCCGCCATGGAGATGCGCTTGCCGCCGCGAGCGCGGCCGTTGAAGTCGCTCTGGATGCCCTCGAGGGTCTCGAGGACCTGGGCGAGCGCCTCGGGCTGGTTTACGGCCCACTCGCTTTGCGGAGCGAAGCGGATGCGCGCGCCGTTGGCGCCGCCGCGCATGTCCGTCTCGCGGTAGGTCGAGGCCGAGGCCCAGGCCGTGGAGACCAGCTGCGCCGTGCTGAGCCCAGAGCCGAGGATCGCCTCCTTCAGCGCCGCGACGTCCGCGTCACCGACGAGCGGGTGATCGACGGCCGGCACCGGGTCCTGCCAGATCTGCGGCTCGGGCACCTCGGCGCCGACGAGGCGCACGTGCGGGCCCATGTCGCGGTGCGTGAGCTTGTACCAGGCGCGGGCGAAGGCGTCCTCGAAGGCCTCCGGGTTCTCGTAGAAGTTCCGGGAGATGGGCCCGTAGATCGGGTCCTCCTTCAGCGCGAGGTCCGTCGTCAGCATCATGGGCCTGTGCCGAACGTTCGGCAGGTGCGCGTCGGGGACGGTGGGCTCGACGCCGACGGGGGTCCACTGCTGCGCGCCCGCGGGGCTCCGCGTGAGCTCCCACTCGTGCTCGAAGAGGTTGGCGAAGTACTCGTGGCCCCATTGCACGGGCGTCGACGTCCAGGCGCCCTCGAGGCCGCTGGTGATCGTGTCCGCGCCGTTGCCCGTGCCGTGCTCGTTCTGCCAGCCGAGGCCCTGCTGCTCGAGGGGAGCGGCCTCGGGCTCCGGCCCGACGTTGCCCTGAGGACGCGCCGCGCCGTGGGCCTTGCCGAGCGTGTGGCCGCCGGCGATGAGCGCGACCGTCTCCTCGTCGTTCATGGCCATGCGGCCGAAGGTGATGCGGATGTGCCGTGCCGCCGCGACGGGATCGGGCACGCCGCCGGGGCCCTCCGGGTTCACGTAGATGAGCCCCATCTGCGAGGCCGCGAGCGGGTGCGAGAGAGTCTCCTCCTCGAAGCGTTCGTCGGCGAGCCACTCGGTCTCGGGGCCCCAGTTGATGTCGGTCGGCTCGAAGACGTCCTCGCGTCCGCCGCCGAAGCCGAAGGTCTCGAAGCCCATGGACTCGAGGGCGACGTTGCCGCTGAGGATCATCAGGTCGGCCCAGGAGAGGCTCCGGCCGTACTTCATCTTGATCGGGAGGAGGAGCCGCCGCGCCTTGTCCAGGTTCGCGTTGTCCGGCCAGCTGTTGAGCGGCGCGAAGCGGATGGTGCCGTCGGCGGAGCCGCCCCGGCCGTCGGTCACGCGGTAGGTCCCGGCGCTGTGCCAGGCGAGGCGGATCATCAGCCCGCCGTAGTGGCCGTAGTCCGCGGGCCACCAGTCCTGAGAGGTCGTGAGCACCTCCTCGATGTCGGCCTTCACGGCGGCGAGGTCGAGGGCGGCGAAGGCCGCGGGGTAGTCGAAGCTCTCGTCGACGGGATCGCCGACGGGGGAGTTGGCCTGGAGGACGCGCAGGTCGAGGCGGTTCGGCCACCAATCGTCGTTCGTGTACGGGGCGTCGCCGGTGCGGGCGTCGGCCACGGCGCCTTCGTCACCGCCGCTCGGCTGCGTCGTCGCGCTCTGCGCCGTGGTGCCCGCGCACGCCGTCAGGAGAAGCGAGCAGGCGTAGGCCGCCACCCACGCCAGCGGCACCTCGCGCCAAGATGTCCAAGTTGCTCGACTCATCGCTCTCTCTCCGTTCGCCGCGCGCACTGCGGCCTAGCCGGCGGACGCCGGTTCCATGATCCGGGCGCGACGGCCGCGCCCCAGCGGGCCCGGCGCCTCCCCTGGCGCCCGACGCTCGGTACGTAGGACGCCCGGAAGCGGAGGCCAGAAAAGATCTTCGGAACGCGCCGCCGGCGCGGGAGAAAGCGCGCTCAGGCGAGCACGCGGTCGACGGCTTCGGCGATCCGCAGCGCGTTCGCCGCGATGGTCAGCGAGGGGTTCAGGCCGCCGGACGCCGGGAAGAAGCTCGAGTCGGCGACGAAGAGGTTCTCGACGTCGTGGCTGCGCCCCTCGCCATCGACGACGCTCGTCGCGGGGTCCTCACCGGCCCGGCACGTGCCGCAGACATGCCCCCAGTTGAGGTTCCGCGAGCCCGTGAGCGAGCGGATGAAGAGCCGGCCCTTCAGCATCTTCTGGATGGACTCGTCGAAGAGCGCCGAGCGCTGCTGGAGCTCGTCCGGGTACGTGTAGTCGATGCGCCGGCCGTCGGGCGCGGCGTCGTCGAGGACCACCCGGTTCTCCGCGTATGGCAGGTCCTCGACGATGGTCGACATGAGCACGGCGCGGCCGAAGACGGCCTGACCAACGATGCCGGCGGCCTTCCGGCCGGGCTTGCCGACCTTGAGGAACCAGCTCTGGTCCTTCTCGGCCTTCTGCTTGAGGAACTCGGCGATCATGCCCCCGACGATCGGGACGCCCATCGAGTGCAGGTTGCCGAGCTTGTAGCCGTCCGTGACGTAGAAGTGGTTCGTCGAGATGGCCTTGTGCGGGCCCTCGGCGGAGCGGTTCTTCTTCGGGCGCACGGCCAGATACTCCGACGCGTGCATCATGAGGTTGCGACCGACCTGGTCGGAGCGGTTCGAGAGCCCGTTCTCCCAGTGGGGCGAGCGCGAGCGGAGCAGGATCACCGGCGAGTTCAGCGCGCCAGCGGCGAGGATCACGATCTTCGCGCTGAGCTGCAGCTCCTTGCCCTCGTGGCGGCAGACCACGCGCTCGACGCGGTCCTTCGTCGCCTCGAGGCGAAGCACCTCGCAGTGCGGGAGGATCGACGCGCCGTGGTGCTGGAGCGCCGGGACCACGGCGTTCCGCCCGGACTCCGCCTTGCAGCCGCGAGGGCAGAGGCGCCCGCCGCAGCCGGTGCATCCGTCGACGAAGAGCGCGCCCACGTGCGCCCGGTAGGGGCTCGCGCCGGCCTCCTCCATGGCCTCGTAGATGAGCGCGTCGCGCGGGCTCATCTCCGGCGGCTGGCGAATCGGCGACGCGGGGTCGGGCAGGAGCGGGTCCTGGCTGCCGCAGACGTCGTAGAGTTCCTCGGCGCGCCGGTAGTAGGGGACGAGCGCGTCGTAGCCGAAGGGCCAGCGCTCGGGCGCCGTCGAGTCCTGGACGACCTTGGCGTGGTAGCGCCGCGGCTCGAAGTCCTCCGGGCGCATGCGCTCGAGCTGCGCCGCGTAGACGCTCGTCGAGCCCCCGGTGCCGCAGCCGTAGGGGCCGTGGAACTCCATGTCCCCGAGGGAGGTCTTCGCGCGGATGGGCTTCGGCCAGTGGCCCCGGCGCATGCGCTCGTCGTCGTCGCGCGGGACCTCGCCGAGGGTGGCCTCGCCCCGGTCGTGCTCGCCGAAGAGGTAGTAGCCCTTCTCGAGGAAGAGGACGCGATGCCCCATCTTGGCCAGCGCGTGCCCCACCGTGCCGCCGCCCATGCCGGTGCCGATCACGATCACGTCCCACGACTCGTCTTCGGGTCGGTCTGGAAGCACCGGGAGCTGTCGCATCACCGGCGGTCTAGTGCGGGCCCGAAGCACCTTCAAGGCAGTGCGCGAGGCCGGCGGGCGTCGTTGACCCCCCGCGCGCGCGGGTGGTAGGTGCCGGTCGTGCTGGAGGGAAAGGTCGTCATCGTCACCGGGGCCGGCTCCGGGGTGGGTCGCGGTCTCGCGGCGGGGTTCTGCGGCGACGGAGCGCAGGTCGTCGGCTTCGGCCGGACGGCCGCGGACCTCGAGGAGACCGCGGAGCGCTACGGCCAGGGGCGCATGAGCTCGGTCGTCGGTGACCTGGGCTCCGCGGAGGACATCGAGCGTCTCTTCGCCGAGACGGAGGCCCGGCACGGTCGCGTCGACGTGCTCGTCAACAACGCCGCCCTCTACCCCAAGGTGCTCTTCCTCGAGCAGTCCATGGACGACTTCGAGGCGGCGCTCCGGGTGAACGTCGTGGGCATGGCCCGCACCTGCCATCGCGCGCTCCCGGGCATGCTCGAGCGCGGCTACGGGCGCATCGTGAACGTCGGCTCCTTCGCCCACCTCGGGCCGATCCCGACGGCGGCCGTGTACTCGGTGTCGAAGGGCGCCGTCGACGTGCTCACGCGCGCCCTCGCCGTGGAGATCACGCACCCGAACGTGCGCATCAATCACTGGATCCCGGGCATCTACCGAACGCGCATGACGCCGGACGCGGGGGAGGACCCGATGAGCGCCTACGCGGGCTGCCGGGTCGTGGCCACGGTCCCCCAGGCAGGGCCGCACGGCGAGACCTTCCTGAAGACCGAGATCCACCGCGACACGCCGAGCGGAGCGCGCGCCAAGCTCAAGGGCGTCGCCCGGCGCCTCCTCGGCGGCTGAAGGCCCTCAGCGCTCGGCGAACATCGGCGCGAAGACCGGCGCGAGCTCCCGCGCGGCGCTCGTCGTCACGTGGTTGTCGTCGAAGTAGAGCGGAAGGCCCGCGTCATCCATGGCGCGGCAGCGCTCGCCGCGGCAGAAGCGCTCGCGCGGATCCAGCACGGTGGCGAGCCCCTCGGCCTCGAGCGCCGCGAAGGTCGGCTCGAGCGCCGCGACGCGCGCGTCGACCTGCGCGCTCGCCACCTCGGCGCCCTCCCCGGCCTCGCCGTGCACGAGGAGCCGGCTCGCCATGCGCGCGGCGCCGAAGCCCGGCAGCTCGGGAACCATGCGCAGCACGTAGACGCGCTTGCCGAGTGCGCCGAGGCGCTCGGCGGTCTCGCGGAGGGCGGCGCCGATCAGCGCCCCCTGGGCCGAGCGCTCGCCGGGCGCCTCGCCTTCGCGCCAGACCCGGATCTGCCGCTCCAGGTCGTCGCCGACGCCCTCCCCGTTCGCGTAGTACGCCCAGCGCCCGATGAGCACGACGCTCTCCACGCTGGGGGTGGTCTCGAGGAGGCGGAGGAAGCGCCGGCTCCCCTCGCCGCAGGCGGCGTCGACGTCCGCCGTCGCGACGCTCTCGTCCTTCTCGAGGCCCGCGAGCGGCGGACAGCCGGGGGGGAACCAGGCGAGCCCCGTCGCCCCGACCTCGGCGGCCGCGCCGGCCACGTCGTGGGAGAGGATGCCGCCGTGGGAGTCGCCCCAGAGCGCGTAGCTCGGGGCCGCATCCGGTGGTCCGACGAGGCAGACGCCCTCGCCGAGGCGGTCCGGCGCCTCGACCTCGCCACAGGAGTCCGGCGCCGGCTGAAAATCGACGGCGGCCGCAGCCAGGCGCTGGCCCTCCGGCGAGAGGCGCCCGGGGAGCCCTTCCGTGAACGCGAAGCCGCAGCCGATGGCGAGCCACGCGACGCTGACCACCGCGGCCCCGGCGAACATGGTCCCGCGGGTGAAGCGGCCCCGCGGCGGTCCGGAGCGGAACGGCTGCTCGACGACCTTCCAGCTGAAGGCGGCCCCGGCGAGAGAGAGCGCCAGCACCGCGAGCGTGGCCCCGGTCCCGAGCTTACCGTCCGGCGCCAGGAGCCGGGCGTAGACGATCAGCGGCCAATGCCAGAGGTAGAGCGAGTAGGAGATCTTGCCGATGAAGACGAGCGGCTTCAGCCCGAGGAAGCGTGCCGCCACGCCCCCTTCGGTGAGCCCCGCGTGGATCACCATCGCCGAGCCGAGGCAGGGCGGTATGGCCGCCAGCCCCGGGAAAGGCGTCGTCGGCTCGTAGAACACGATGCTCGCGGCGATGAGCGCGAGGCCCAGGGCGCCGCTCGCGTGCACGGCCCCGAGGCGCTTCAGCGGCGGCGCGATGCCGATGGCGAGGAGGCCCCCGACGAGCAGCTCCCAGGCCCGGAAGGGCAACTGGTAGAAGACCAGGGAGGGGTCCGAGGGCAGCTTCAGGACGCTCCCGCCGAGGGACACCACGAAGATCGCGCCGAGCGTCGGCGCCACGAGCTTCGCCGACCGCCGGTGCAGGAAGACCAGGAGCAGCGGGAAGAAGAGGTAGAACTGCTCCTCCACCGCGAGGGACCAGGTGTGGAGAAGCGGCTTCTCCTCCGCGGGCCCGTCGAAGTACCCGGCCTCCAGGTAGAAGAGCACGTTGGAGGCGAACACCGTCACGGCCACGAGCGACTGCCCGTAGTCCTTCAGGAGCGTCGGCAGGAGCAGGAACCAGGCGCCGACCGTCGTGAACGCGATGACGGCCACGAGCGCCGGCCAGAGCCGCCGCACGCGCCGCTCGTAGAAGCGGACGATGGAGAAGCGCCCGGCCTGGATCTCCTTCTGCAGGATCGACGTGATCAGGAACCCGCTGATCACGAAGAAGACGTCGACGCCTACGTAGCCGCCGCGCGCCCCGGGAAGATCCGTATGGAAGAAGAGGACGGGGAGGACGGCGACGGCGCGGAGCCCGTCGATGTCGGCGCGGTACGCGAGGCTGGACATCGGTCGCTCGAATCGGCGGGAGAGTAGATGGCCGAAGGGGAAAGCGCGAGCGGCGCGCTCATGCCGCGCGCTTCGCGGCGTGAGGGCTCAGCGCGCCGGGCGGCCCGCGTCCGGCCCGGCGTCGGCCCCGCCATCGATCAAGCGGCCCACCTCGTTCTGCAGGTGGTCCTCCAGACGCCGGGCGGCCTGACCGGCCTCCGCGCCGAGCTCCCGGGCCTCCTCCGTCGTCGCGATGCGCTTGGCGTGCTCGAAGAGCGTCCGCTCACCCAGCGGGACGAAGAAGAACACGTAGGTCACCACGGCGAAGCCGATGACGGTGAGGGGGCTCTTGATCAGCAGACGAATCACGCGCGCCGGAGGATGGCACGAGCGCCCGGGGACGTCAGCGTGACGCTCGCCGGGCGGAGCGGCCGTGGCGGCGGCGGAGGCGGCGGCGTGCTCTTCCTGCGGAGGAAGCCAACGAGCTCGTCCCGGGACCAGGGCTTCGGGAGGAAGCCCGCGAGGTCGACCCCGGTCTGTCGTAGCTGCCGGGCGCCCAGGTGGTAGGCGCTGGTCAGCACGAGCTGAAGCGAGGGAAAGCGGTCGGCGGCGCAGCGAAGCAGGCGAAGCGCGCGCACGTCGTCGAGGAGCAGCTCGACGATGGCGAAATCGAAGCGCTCCTCCTCGAGGCGCGCGAGGCCCGCGGCGCCGGTGGCCACGGCCTCGGCGCGGAGGCCCCCGGCGCGGAGCCCGAGCACCAGACGACGCCGATCGCCTTCGTCCGGATCGATCACGAGCACGCGCACGTCCGCAGGAGAGCGCCTGCGGGCGATGTGGGCAAGTTCTTACCTTTCCCGACGTCGACCGGACGTTCGGGGGGGCTCAGCCGGGCCAGACGACCTCGAGGCGCTTCATCTTCCGCCAGAGCGTCGTCGAGCTCAGCCCGAGCATCTCGGCGGCGCGCTCCTTGTTGCCCTCGACCTCCCGCAGCACGGCGGTGATCGCCTCGCGCTCGGCGCGGTCGACGACCTCCTGAAGCGAGCGCGGCGGGCCTCCGCCGTTGCTCGCCGTCTCCTCGGCGCGGAGCTCCGGCGGGACGATGTCGTCCAGCGAGACGACGCCGTCGAGGCAGAGCGCGACGCCCTGCTCCACGAGGTTCTCGAGCTCGCGCACGTTCCCGGGGAAGTCGTACCGCTGCAGGAACTCGAGGACCCCATCGCCAAAGGTCGCCTGGCGCCGCATCTTCTTCCGGAACTTGTCGAGGAAATGCTCGGCGAGGAGCGGGATGTCCTCGCGGCGCTCGCGGAGCGGCGGCAGCATGAAGCGGGCGACGTTGAGGCGATAGTAGAGGTCCTCGCGGAAGCGCTTCTCCTCGATGGAGAGCTTCAGGTCCTGGTTGGTCGCGGCGATGATCCGAACGTCGACGTGCACCGACTTGTTGTCGCCGAGGCGCCGGATCTCACCCTCCTGGATGGCCCGGAGGAGCTTCGCCTGGAAGCTCGGCGGCGTCTCGGCGATCTCGTCGAAGAAGAAGGTCCCCCCGTTGGCTTCCTCGAAGAGCCCCTTGCGGGCCTGGACGGCGCCCGTGAACGCGCCCCGCACGTGCCCGAAGAGCTCGCTCTCGAGGAGCGTCTCGGTGATCGCCGCGCAGTTCACGCTGATGAAGGGGCGGAATTGTTCTTCTTCAGGTAAACCCTCAGTAAATAGGCCAAGTGCGATAGTCATGATAACTATCAGAAACAATACAGCAGCATAAATGAAGTAACTTTGAGGTTTTTTAGAAAAAGAAAAGCTAGTGTCGTTTCTAGGAGAAGCTTTTTTAGCGTTTATAATGATATATTTGAAAATTTATTCT
>JBCDGX010000102.1:0-11981 GCA_038750805.1 Myxococcota bacterium | reverse complement strand
TCTCGACGTTCTGGGCGGCGACGTGGGCGAGGCCGACGCGGCCGAGCCAGGTGCGCGCGCGTTCCCGCGCCTCGGCCCGGCGGAGCCCCTTGAGGCAGCCGAGGTACGCGAGCATGTCGAGCACCTTCGTCTTCTTGTAGAGGCCGCGCTCCTCCGGGAGGTAGGCGACGCGGTCGAGGCCCGCGCGGGCGAGGGGCGCACCGAAGAGGCGCACCTCCCCTTCGTCCGGCCGCACGATGTCGAGGCCGATGCGGATGAGCGTGGTCTTGCCGGCGCCGTTCGGTCCGAGGAGCCCGAAGACCTCGCCGGGCCGCACCTCGAGGCTCACGCCGCGGAGCGCCACGGTCCTGCCGAAGCGCTTGGTGACGCGCGCGTAGGCAAGGACCGGCTCGGTCATGGCATCAACCCGCCGGCTCGAGCACGTCGCGGCCGCCCAGGTAGGGCCGGAGCACCTCCGGCACGGCGACGCTCCCGTCCGCGCGCTGGTGCTGCTCGAGCACGGCGACGACCGTGCGGCCGAGGGCGAGCCCCGAACCGTTGATCGTGTGCAGGAGCTCGGGCTTCGGCTTCTTCTTGCCGCCGGCGCTCGCCTCCGGCCGGAAGCGCGCGCGCATGCGCCGCGCCTGGAAATCGCCGAACCAGGAGCAGCTCGAGATCTCCCGGTAAGCCTCCTGGCCGGGGAGCCAGACCTCGAGGTCGAAGCATTTGCGGGCGCCGAAGCCGAGGTCGCCGGCGCAGAGCTCGACGACGCGGTAGTGAAGGCCGAGGCGCTGGAGGATGACCTCGGCGTGCGCCGTGAGCTTCGCGTGCTCCTCGAGGGCCGTGTCCGGATGCGCGAAGCGCACGAGCTCGACCTTCTGGAACTCGTGCACGCGGATCATGCCGCGCGTGTCCTTGCCGTAGGAGCCGGCCTCGCTCCGGAAGCAGGGCGTGTGCGCCGCGTAGGCCACCGGGAGCTCGGCCTCCGCGAGGATCTCGTCCGCGTGGAGGTTCGTGACGGGCACCTCGGCCGTGGGGATGAGGTAGAGGTCCGGGCGGCGTTCGTCCGCGGCGCCGCTCGCGGCGTCGAGGGCCTCGTTGCGCGCGACCTTGAAGAGGTCCGCCTCGAACTTCGGGAGCTGGGAAGTGCCGACGAGGGAGGCGTCCTTCACGAGCGAGGGCACGCCGACCTCCTCGTAGCCGTGCTCCTCCGTGTGCACGTCGAGCATGAACGCGCCGAGCGCCCGCCGAAGCCGCGCGCCGACGCCACGGAAGACCACGAAGCGCGCGCCGCTGATCTTCCGGGCGCGCTCGAAGTCGACGGCGCCGAGCCCTTCGGCGAGCTCGAGGTGGTCCTTCGCGGCGAAGTCGAAGGCGGGCTTGTCGCCCCAGCTCCGGACGACGACGTTTTCCGCCTCGCCGAGGCCCTCGGGCGTCGACTCGTGGGGCAGGTTCGGGAGCGAGAGCATGAGCTCGGAGAGCTCCGCCTCGATGTCCTTGGCGCGCGCCTCGTACTCCTTCACGCGCTCGCCGAGGGCCTTCAGCGCCTGGCGCTTCTCCTGGAACTCGGCGGACTTCTTGTCCTGGATGCGCCCCATGGCCTGGGAGGCCTCGTTCCGCTGCTGCTGAAGCGACTCGCGGGAGCCGATGGCCTCCCGGCGCTGGCTGGCGAGCGTGGCGAGGCGGTCGAAGAGCGCGTCGTCCTCGAATCCGCGCCGCCCGAGGGCGGCTTTGACGGCGTCGAGGTTCTCGGTGGTCGTGCGGAGGTCGAGCACGGCGGAGGGGTAGCACGCGGCGGAGCGGGGCGGGGGGCGATCGAGTCCCCTCGCCGTAGGCGCGAGCGACGCGCCGCCGGGAAGCCTCCGGTTGGCGCCACCCCAGCCCGAGCCATCCCCTTCAACCCGCGAGAGCCTCTGAACGCGCGCGTGGACGTGAACGCGAGGGCTGCAAGCTAGACTGACGCCCGATGGCGCGTGCGAAGCGGACGTGGATGCTGGCCGCCGGTGCGCTCAGCGCATGCGCGGGTAGTGCTTCCCCGGCGGCGCCGCCGGCCACGGCCGAGGCTTACGTCGCGAGCACCGCCCTCTTCCCCGACGTGGAGCACACCGCGGCCCTGACCGACCCGGATGAGGACCGCTTCCACGGCGACGCGGATCGGTGTCCATGGCAGCCGGAGACCATCAACGGAACCGACGACTCGGACGGGTGCCCGGACCGCGGCTGCCCCATCTGCGACCCATGGACCCCTGAGGATTTCGGAATCCTGAGCGTGTACTTCCGTCAGGGAAGCAGCCGCATCGCCTCCGGGGGCGACCGGATCCTCCGAGTGGTGGCGCGCGAACTGGAAGCGCACCCCGGGGTCACGGAAGTCGTGGTGGTCGGCCATAGCGATGCCGCGGAAGGTCGACCGGCCCTCGCCGAACGGCGGGCCAGGGCCGCCGTCGACGCGCTCGTCGGGCTCGGGATCGCGCGCAACCGCCTTCGACCCCTTGGGGTCGATGCGCTCTGCCCTCGCGACCCTCGACGCCGAGCTCGCAGTCGAGCTCGCAATCGCCGTGTCGATTTCCGAATCGCACGCTGGGACGTGGGTCCAAGTGAGCTCCCGGTGGTGTGTGACGCCGCGTTGCACCTCCTGGAGCCTCCCGGCGAGCTGGACGGCGCCCCCTAGCGGCGGGGACGACGACTCGAGGCCCACGCCTCACCGAGCGCGGTCATCAAAGGCCCCGGGAGGCTCGAGGCCTTGCCGGCGCAGATGGGCGATGAGGTTCAGCTCGGTCTGCGCCCGTGTGTCGTTCGCGTCGAGGGCGAGCGCCTGCCGGTACGCCGCCTCGGCTTCGTCCAGGCGACCGAGCTCGATCAGCGAGAAGCCGCGACCGCGAAGGGCCCTCCGGTGCCAGTCGCGGAGCGACATGCCCATCAGCGAGGCCCCCGTCGGCGCCCCATGGATGGACCGGAGCTCGTGAAGGCCTTGGATCGCGTCGTCGAAGCGTACGAGCGCGCCCTCCCAGTCCCGGCGCTGGTGAAGGAGATGGCCGAGCTCGCAGCTGTAGACCGTGTCCCCGGGCATCAGCTCGAGCGCGACGCGGAGGGAAGCCTCGGCCTCGGACAGGCGGCCGAGCGCCTGGAAACAGAAGGCACGAAAGAAGTAGGCGTCGGGAAAGTCCGGACCCGTCACCGCAGAGGCTCCGGCCGACGCGCCAGGACGGGTCCCGTGTGTCGATTCGTCGGCTGCGGTGAGGCGCATGAGCGCCACTGCTGGGTCATCCGAGCGGGCAGCCCGCACCACCGCGCCGTCCGGGAAGGCGGTCCGAAAGCGGGCGATCGCGGGGTCGAAGCCCTCTCGAATCGCTTTCGCGCATTCGCCGGCGTTCAGGAGCCCGAGGCCGTGCTCGAAGAGCTCGACGGCCGTTGGCTCGCGAGCCGCTCCGCCCTGGCCTCCCGCCGTCTGGGTCGGTGGGGTCGACGTCGTCGTCGCATCGAGCCCGCGCGCGTCAGGTGCGAGGGGAGCGCACCCCACGAGCGCGACCACGATCCACCTGAACGTTCGCGCGCCAATGTCCGCCACGTCGCGGTCAGCCTACCTGTGGAAGGAGGCCGCGCGAGCTCCGCCGAGCCACTTCGCGGCGGGCTGCCGCCGGGGGGCGACTCGCGTCTCGAGCCTCTGGACTCTCGTTCCCTGCGTTTCGAGACGGCTCTTGGGCCTCGCGATGCTCGGTCCCCGCCGCCAAGGACTCGTTCCCCGCCGCGCGGGACGGCCTCCCCGGCTCCCGGGCCGAATGCGGAGCCGGGGATCCGAGCCGGGAGGGTGGGAGGACGACTTTCTCGGCGGGGACGGCGAGCCGCGATGCGCCCGGAGGGTCTTCGGCAGCGCTACGGCCCGCGCGTGCGCGACGAGGCTCGAGCGTCGCGCGTGTTTCGCCCGCGACGCAGCGGCTTGTGAGCGCCCCGCGGCCCCGGGCACGATCGCGCCATGCGTCTCCTCTGGAACGTGGCCCTCGCCGCCGGGCTCCTCGCGTGCGGCGGAAGCGCGGGCGGGGCCGACGCGGGGGGCGGCGATGCCGAGCTGCCCCGCCGCGACCTCGGCCGGGACCTCGGCCGCCCGGAGCCCTGCCGCGTCGCTCTGCCCGTCGACCTCGTCTTCATGATCGACGACTCGAGCTCCATGGAGGAGGAGCAGGCGAGCCTCGCCGCGAACTTCCCGCGGCTCATCGAGGGCCTGACGAACCCGCCCGACGATGACGGCGACGGCGAGCCGGACTTCCCGCCCCTCGACGACCTCCGCGTGGCCGTGGTCACGCCGAACCTCGGCGTGGGCGACGCCGACGTGATCGGCTGCCCGCGCGGCGAGGGCGACGACGGAGCCTTCGTACGCGCGAGCCGCGCCGGCGGGAGCTGCGAGGGCGTGAGCACCGGCGACGACCCCTGGCTGAGCTTCGCGGCGGGCGACGACCCGGCGGAGCTCGCCGCGGACTTCGCCTGCCTCGCGGCGCTCGGGACCGCGGGCTGCGGCCTCGAGCAGCCCCTCGAGAGCGTGCTCCGCTCCATCACGACGCGCGCGGAGCCCGGCGAGCCGAACGCCGGCTTCCTCCGGCCGAGCTCGCTCGTGGCCTTCGTCTTCGTGACCGACGAGGACGATTGCTCGGTCACCGACCCGGCCTTCTTCGACGCCTCGGACCGGGAGGTCGGGGAGATCGGGACCCGTTGCGCGCTCCCGGAGAACGCCGGGCGCCTCCACCCGATCACGCGCTACGTGGACGCGCTCCGCGCCCTCGGCATCGACCGGCGCGGCGACATCCTCGTGGCCGCGATCACCGGGCTCCCCCGGGAGCTCGTGGACGACCCCGCCGCCGTGGACTTCGACGCGGTGCTCGCGGACGAGCGCATGCAGATCGAGGCGATCCCGAACCCCGACGTGACCCGCACGGGCGACGTTGTGCGGCCCGCGTGCAGCTTCGGGGGCGTCGGCTCGGCGCCGCCGGCGCGGCGGATCATCGAGCTCGTGCGCGCCTTCGGCGAGACCGGCGACGGGATCCTGGACAGCATCTGCCGGCCGGACGTCTCGGACGCCGTCGAGGCCATCGCGGCGTCCATCGGCGGCCGCATCTGCGACGCGCCGATCTGACCCGCCGAGGCCTCAGCCGAAGAGGTCGCCGAGGATCTTCTTGCCCGCCATCATGGCGAGGTCGTCGGCCACCGAGCCGTCGTCGTCCTTGTCGAGCAGGCCGCCGAGGAGCCCGCCGAGCGCGCCGCCGCCGCTCGCCGAGCCGCCGACCTGCGCCGCCTCGCGCCCGATGAGCTCGCCGAGGCCGCCGGCGTCGAGGCCGCCGGAGGACTTGGCCTTGCCGAGCGAACCCATGAGGAGCGGCGCGAGGAAGGTCAGGATCTGACCGACGGTGCCCATGTCGAGCCCGCTGGCCTTGGCCATGCCCTGCTCCACGGCGCCCTGGCGACCCCCGAGGAGGTGGCCGAGGATGCCGGCGCCGTTCGTGGTCCGCGCGCTCCCCGGCCCCGAGGCGGCGCCCAGCATCGTGCCGGCCATCTCGAGGAGGCCTCCGACGCCCGTCCCGGCGCCGGCGCCCCCGAGGAGACCGCCGAGCGAGTCGAGCAATGAGCCGTCGTGGTCCTTGTCGACGGCCGACGCGAGGGCCTGCGCGCCGTCGGGGCTCGCGCTCTGCTTCTCGAGCGCGCCGAGGAGCGCCGGGAGGCCGGCGTTGACCGCGAGCTTCACCTGGTCGGGCGAGGCCCCGACCTGCGCGGCGAGGGCGTCGAGGGGGGCGCCCCTCAGGCTGCCCGCGAGCGTTTCGAGAATGCTGGTCGTCATCGCTGTTCCCCTGGCTGGATCCGCCGTCTACCGGGTTCGAGGGGCACGGCGCAAGGTCCCCCGGCGACGCGCGCTTCGCCCATCGGGCCGATTTGCCCCGGCGGCGTCTCCCTCGCAGGCTCCGGCCGATGCGTTGGCGAACCCTCGCGTTTTTCGCGGCGGTAGCGTTCGGATGCTCCGGCGAGAGCTCCGAGGGCACCGCCGAGACCCCGGCCCCGCTGCCCGAAGGGCTGAGCGCCGCAGAGCGGGCCGCCGCAGAGCTAGACCGCGACTTCCCGAAGCACGGCGTCGTGACCGGGCTCCAGCTCCGGATTCGCTCGGGCGCGAACCCCGACGCCGCCGTGGTGGGTTGGCTGCGGACGAGCGCCCGCGTGCGCCTCGCGGGGCCCGAGGGGAGCTGCGAGGGCGGCCGCTGGTACCGCGTGCATCCGACGGGCTTCGTGTGCGGCAAGGCCGACGAGCTCGCGGTCGGGGACACGCCGCCGGAGGTCGAGGAGCCCACGGAGTACGGCTGGCACGACACGCCGACGCAGGCGGAGCAGGCCGCGGCCCGGGGCGCCGTCGTGCTTCCCCCGGGGCCCCGCCGCGACGACGCCCTCCCCTACGACTACTTCTTCGTGAAGGAGCGGGCGGTGCCGGAGTACCACCGGCTCCCGAGCCGCAACGAGCAGCGCGCTGCGGCCGCCAAGGGCGAGCGCTTCCTCTCGCTCCTCGCCGACGACGAGCGCCGCGCGCGGGCCTACCTCGACGGCGCGGACGACGGCCCGCCGGGCACGGCCGTCACGCATCGCTACCTGAACCGCGGCTTCTACGTGGCGAGCACGGGCGCCGAGCTTCGGGCCCGGCGGCGCTTCGTCCGGAGCACCCAGGGCCGCTACGTGAAGGCGTCACGCCTGGAGAAGCGCACGGGCTCGGCCTTCACGGGGGTCGAGCTCAGCGGCGAGGTCGGTCTCCCGGTCGCTTGGGCCCTCCGGCCGGCGACGCTGCTCCGCGCCGAAGAGAGCGAGGACGGGAGCGTGAGCTTCGTAGCCGACGAGGAGCTCCCCCGGGTCGAGCGCCAGGACCGGCTGCTCGGCTGGAAGGGGACCCGGAACGTCGGCGGCAGCGTCTATCACGTGATCGAGACCGAGGCGGGGGAGCGCTTCCTGCGCTCCTGGTGGGCGACGCTCGCCGAGCCCGTCGAGCGGCCGGCCGAGGTCGGCGCGGAGGAGCCCTGGGTGCACGTGGACCTCGGGAGCCAGACGCTCGTGCTCTACGAAGGCGACGCGCCGCGCTACGCCACGCTGGTCTCGACGGGCACCGAGGGCTTCGAGACCCCGACGGGGCTCTTCGAGATCCGCCGCAAGCACGTCACCGACACCATGAGCAACATCGGGGACGGCGCGGACGACGCCTACCGCATCGAGGACGTCCCCTGGACCCAGTACTTCGAGGGGAGCTTCGCGCTCCACGCGGCGTTCTGGCACGGGCGCTTCGGCACGGCGCGGAGCCACGGGTGCGTGAACCTGGCGCCGGCGGACGCGCATCGGGTCTTCTCGCACACGTGGCCGACGCTACCCGAGGGCTGGCACGGCGCCGCGACCGAGGACACGGGGCTCTCGGCCTCGCACGTGCTCGTCACCGAGTAGGCGCGCTCGTCCACACGTCGGCGACGACGCGCCAGCGCCCCGTCGCGTCGCGTCGCCACACGCTCGTGCGCCGGCCCCGGACCTCCCGCGGGACGCCGCCGGGCGGGCCGTTCTCGACGTAGCGGAAGCGCGCGGAGGTGGTCGCCTCGAGGGCGCCTTGGGTCACGTCCAGGGCCTCCGTCGAGAGATCGCGGAGGCCGCGGAAGGGCGCCGCGTTGCCCACGGCCTCGAGGGCCTCGCGACCGACGTGGCGTCGGCCCCCGGGCAGGACGAGCACGGCCTCGGCCTCGTAATGCGCCGCGAAGGCGGGTCCGGCGCCTGCGACGAGCTGGCGGTCGAGGCGGCGAAGGGTGGCGCGAAGCGCGGCCGGGCCGTCGACGCGCGGGCCGCCGAAGGGCGCGGCGCTCGGCGTGGGACGGGCCTCCGCGTGGCCCGCGCACGACGCGACGAGGGGGAGGTCGATGACGACGAGAGCCGCGAGGAGCACGAAGGCGAGGGGGAGCGCCAGGGAAGAGGGCATGGGGAGGTCCTTCCGGTCCGTTCTGGCGGCCCCGGTGCATTTAGTCAAGTCAGGTTACTTTACCTTTCCGAGGGACGCCGTTTTCGCCGCGCGCCCCCACGCACGCCTCACTCCTCGTCCGGCATCACGACGGCGAGGGCCCGGACCACGTGCGCGAGGTCGCGCTGGAGCCGCGCCACGCGCGCCTCGCCCACGTCCGCGGCGAGCTGCCCCAGCGCCTCGTCGATGCACTTCCGGGCGACGCGGTAGAAGCGCCGCCCCTCCCGCGTCGGCCGGACCAGGCGAGCCCGCCCGTCCGCGGGATCCGGCGAGCGCTCGACGAGCCCGATGCGCTCCACCTCGTCGACGAGGCGCCCCATGGCCTGCTTCGTCATCCCGGCGCGCGCCGCGAGCTCCGTGGCGCGCGATCCCTCGAGGGCGAGGTGCACCATCACCTGCACGTGCGAGTCGCGGAGCTCGGGAAAGCCCTGGGCCCGAATCGCATCGTTCGCGCGCGCCGAGAGGACCCGCGAGCTCTCGAAGAGGAGCCGCGCCAGGTTGGTCCGCCGGTAGGCCTCGAGGTCGTCCCTCGCGCCCATCAGCCGTCCACGCCGAGGAGCCGCGGCTCGCGTTCGAGGTCCACGCCGAAGGCGTCGCGCACGCGCTCCCGCACCTCCTCCGCGAAGGCGAGGAGCTCCGTGGCCGTGGCCCCGCCGTGGTTGACGAGGGCGAGGGCGTGGGCCGAGCTCAGCCCCACGGCGCCGCGGCGGATCCCGCGCGGGAGGCCGGCCTGCTCGATGAGCCAGCCCGCCGCGAGCTTCACCCTGCCGTCCGGCTGATCCCAGGCGGGCACCTCGCCGGCGAGGCCGAGGGCCGCGGCGCGGCGCCGGGCGTCGGCGGCCGCGCTCGAGGAGACGATGGGGTTCGTGAAGAAGCTCCCGGCGCTCCGCCGGTTCGGGTCCGCGGCATCGAGCACCATGGACTTGCGCCGGCGGAGCGCGACGACCGTGTCCCGCACGGCCTCGAGCGAGGCGTCCTCGGGCGTCGCCTTCACGAGCTCGGCGTAGCGCCGCGCGGGAGGTCCACCGGGCTCGAGCGCAAAGACGACGTGGGTCACCAGCCAGCGCCCGGGCTCCTCCTTGAAGCGGCTGTGGCGGTACGCGAAGCCGCACTCCGCGGCGGCAAAACGGCGCGCTTCCCCGGTCCGCCGGTCGAGGGCCTCGACGCGCTCGATGCCGCTGGCGACCTCCTGCCCGTAGGCCCCCACGTTCTGGATGGGCGTCGCACCCACCCGCCCGGGGATGCCTGCGAGGCACTCCACGCCCGCGAGCCCGTCCTCGACCATCGCGTCGACGAAGCGCCCCCAGTCCTCGCCCGCGGCGACGCGCACGCGCCCGGACCCGAGCCGCTCGATCCCGCGGGTCGCGACCTCGAGGACGAGCCCGGCCACGCCGGCGTCGGGCACGATGGCGTTCGAGCCCCCGCCGAGCACGGTCAGCGGCACCCCCCGCGCGTGGCTCCAGTGGATGGCCGCCCCGAAGTCGGCGTCGTGGGTCGCCCGGAGGAAGCGCTCGGCGCTCCCGCCGACCTCGAGGGTCGTCCGCGGCGCGAGGGGAACGTCGGCCTCCAGCGCGAGCTCCGGGGGGTCGGAAAGAGCCATCCCGGCACGGGCATATCAGAGGCCCCGCCCCTCCGCTTCCCGGGAGGGCTCGGCAACGGGTTGTCGCTCGTCCGTGGCGCCTCCTCTGCTAGCCTTCGGCGCATGATTCGCCGTCTCATGAGCCTGGCCCTGCTCGTCGCGTTCGGCTGTTCCGCGGACGACATGGTCTCCGAAGCCGACATCCCGCCGGACGCTCCGCCCCTGAGCCGCTTCGATGGCGAGTGGTTCAGCGAGGACTTCGCGTACCGCATCGAGATCGTCGGCCGCCTCGGCACCGTGACCTTCTCGAATTCGGGCCGAAACCCCGTGGGCGAGCTCATCCTGGTCATCCAGTCCGAGGAGGGCGCCGAGTTCACGGGGCTCCAGGTCTTCAGCGACGGGAACGTGCGCGAGGTGCTCGGCCGGCTCTCGGGCCCGGACACGCTCCAGATGAGCGGCGGCGGCAGCACCTGGGAGCTCACGCGCGTCCGCCTGCCGGAGGGCACCGTGGTCCTGAGCCCCGACGACATCCCCGAGGACGCGCCGCCGCTGAGCCTCTTCGACGGGGAGTGGCTCGACGAGACCACGGGCTACGCCGTCGAGATCGTCGGGCGCCTTGGCACCACGACCTTCAGCAACTCGGACGCGACGCCCGAGGGGGAGCTCGCGCTCGTCATCCTCGGGGAGGACGGTACGCAGTTCACGGGCCGCCAGCTCTTCGCCGACGGCCTCGTGCGCGAGGTGCTCGGGCGCCTGGTCGACTTCGATACGCTGCGCCTGACCGGCGGACCGGGGAGCGTGGACCTTCGACGCATCGGGAACGCCCGCGGCGAGGGGATGCTCAGCGCCGACGACATCCCGGACGGGGCCCCGGCCATCGATCGCTTCGATGGCGAGTGGCTGGCCGAGGACGCGGGCTACGCCCTCGAGATCTCGGGGCGGCTCGGCACGATCACCTTCACGAACTCGGACGCGACGCCCATCGGTGCGCTCGCCCTGGTCATCCTGTCCGAGGACGGGACGCAGTTCACGGGGCGCCAGCTCTACGCGGACGGCGTGGTCCGCGACGTGCTCGGGCGCCTCGTGGACCTCGACACCATGCGCCTGACCGGCGGCGGAGACACCCTCGACCTGCTGCGCATCAGCAACGCCGCGCCCGTGGCGGACGCGGGCGCCAACGCGCCGGTCGAGGTAGGGCGCGTCGGCACGCTGGACGCCACGGAGAGCACGGACGCCGACGTGGACGACGAGCTCAGCTTCGTGTGGACGCAGGTGCTCGGGGAGGAGGTCATGCTGAGCAGCACGACCGACGCCGTGGCGACCTTCGTGGCCCCGGCCACGCCGCAGCTCCTGGGCTTCCGCGTGACGGTGACCGACCTCGCCGGCGCCACCGACGAGGCCGAGGTGCGCGTGACGGTGACCCCCGCGATCCGCTGAGCGGGCGTCAGCGATAGGGCCCCCGCTCCCCCCGTAGGGTGCGCAGGAGCTCGAGGAGCCGTCGCAGGGTGCCGAGGGCGCGCCGCGGCGGCCGGAGCGGCGCCGGCATCCCGAAGAGCAGGGCCCGGCCATCGATACGCAGGGTGCCGTCCGCGCGGAGCGCCTCCACGAGCTCCTTCGCCGTGGCCGGGAGCTCGCCCCAGCCCGGCGCGTCGCGGAGGCTCGGGCCGGCGAGGAGATGCGCGGACGGGGCCGGGGGCGGCTCCGGGCGCACGGCGGCGACGGTGCGGATGGGCTGGCCCTCCGGCGTCCACTCGGTGGCCACGCTGACCGCGGCCCCGCCGAGGCGGCCTTCGACGCGCACGGGCCCGCGAAGGAAGCGCCCTTCCTGGAGCTCCGCCGCCAGGGCCTCCCAGCCCGCGGCCTCGCCCGCGAAGGGGCCGGGCAGGGGGCACAGGGCCGGGAAGGCGTCGAGCTGCTCGGCGAGGAGGCGCCCGGCCTTCGCCAGCGCCATCAGCGGAGCGCGCCGGACGCCCCCGTCGCGCTGCTCGAGGCGAAGCCCGCCGTCGTGCACGTCGACGAGCTGGACCCCGCGCGGGAGGGGCACGGGCGCGAGCACCTCCCGGGCGAAGGCCTCGACCTGGCGGGCGTCCCGGCCCGCCAGGTAGCCCCCGCCGGCGCGGCGCAGGGTGGCGGGGCGCGCCGACCGGCGGAAGCTCCCCCGCGTCCCCCCGTCGAGGTCCAGGCCGAGCTCGGGCCCGTCGAGGGTCGCGACCAGGAAGCGCCCTTCGCGGCCCCGGTCCTCGCGCTCGAGCACGAGGCGCACGGCCCCCGCTTCGCCGACGAGCCGGCCCTCCTCCAGGCGAAGCGCGGTCCCCTCGGCGACGCGCCGCCAGAGCGCGTCGACCCGCGGGTTCCCCACGGCCGGGGCGGCGAAGCGGGGCGCGGACTCACCGTCCTTGCGGGGCCGCCCGTCGA